>DASVMV010000464.1:0-11462 GCA_036384155.1 Micromonosporaceae bacterium | reverse complement strand
CAGCGTCATGAGGTGCTCCTTCGGAGCGTTGACGTCGACCCCGGCCGCGGTCGGGCGGCGCTGCGTCGTCGCCCCTCCCCCGGCCGCGCCCTGCGCGGCCTGCGGGTCACTCGGCCCGCGGCGTCCCTTCGGCTCCCAGTGGTCGCCCACCTTCTCGTACGCGTGCTTGAGCGCGGCGAATGCCGTACGGTGCGCCCGCTCCCCCTCGCCGTAGGTGCCGACGGCGGAGTCGTGCGTCTTCCCCCAGGTCTCCTGGGCGTGCTCGTCGGACCGACGGATGGTGCTCGGCATAACCTCGCGCGCTGGCATGTCAACCTCCCGCAGCGGTTCGAGTGTCCTTCGATCGCATCCCCGGCGCCGATCGCATCCCCGGCGCCGCCCGGCGCAAACCGCCGCTGCCGACGCCCGTTACGCGCGTCGAATGACCGGATGTCTACCGGCGCCTCGCGAGCCGCCGTTTAGGTCCAACCCCCGCGGGTAGCGCTGTAGTTATGGAACGGGGCAACAGCAAGCACGGTCCGCGGGTGGACGAGGAGATGAGCCGGGAGGTCAGCGGCACGGTGCAGGGCACCGCCGGCTCCCGGGTCGAGGAATGGCGTCAGCCCGAACCTCCCGGCGAAGACCAACCGGAGGCTACGACGGCTCCGGTCGGCGAGACCCGCAGCGGTAAACCGTGGGGGATGACCGCCGACGACGTGGAGCAACGGAGTCGCCTGGCCCGGTTCATCGCTCTGTCGGCGCTGCCCGGCGACCGGGCGCGCTTGCGCCGCAGTGCCGAGGACAACGAGGCTCCCGGCGACATCCTCGCCGAACTCGACCGGCTGCCTGCTGACACCGAATTCCAGAACGTGTCCGAGGTGTGGGCCGCCCTCGGACATCGCAACGAGTCACAGCGCTGGTGAGCGCCGGCCCCCCGCAGCGCCAACCAGCAAGACGAGGAGGATTCCGGATGAGTGGGGTAACTGAGCACGTTGATGTCGAAGTTCCGATCCGCACCGCCTATAACCAGTGGACCCAGTTCGAGGAGTTCCCCCACTTCATGGAGGGGGTGAAGGAAATCCGTCAGCTCTCGGACACGATGACCCACTGGACCACTGAGATCGCCGGCGTCAAGCGCGAGTTCGACGCCCAGATCACCGAGCAGGTCCCGGATGAGCGGGTCGCGTGGAAGTCGACCGACGGCACTCACCACGCCGGGGTCATCACCTTCCACCGTCTCGACGACAACAAGACCCGGGTGACCGCTCAGCTGGAGTTCGACCCGCAGGGGCTGGTCGAGCAGGCCGGGGACAAGCTCGGCGTGGTCGACCGGCGGGTCAAGGGCGACATGCAGCGGTTCAAGTCGTTCATCGAGAGCCGCGGCGGCGCCGAGACCGGCGCCTGGCGCGGTGAGGTGCACCGGCCGGGAGCGTGACCCGACGCCGGAAAACATGACAGCACGTCCGCAGGCGGCCGCCGGAAATCCGGCGGCCGCCTCGCGTCGGTCTCGTTTGCGTCGTGCGGGCCCGGGTACGGCAATCAGCATGAGTGATCAGAACAGTGTGTGGCGGGACGAGGAGCGGCTGCCGCTGCGCGACCTGGAACGGGCGATGGGCGCATCCGCGAACGACGGCGAGGTCGACGACACGACCGGCAACGACGCCGGGGCCGAGTCGGCATTCGGGCATGGCGCGGAGGCCGCCGCCCGCGACGAGGGCGCAACGGACCCCGAACGCGCTTACCGACCGTCGACGACGGGACGAACGGGCCCGAACTGAGCCTCCTCCCGGTCGACCGCCGGCCGCGGTTGCCGGGTGTGGATTCCGAGCAGATGTATGCCCAGCAGAGCCGTGGAGAGCACCAGCAGGGCCGCGCCCAGGGCACCGACGTCCGTACGGCTGAGCAGGACGCCCACTGCCGCGGGAATCAGTGCCCCACCGAGGCCGGCGGCACCGATCTGCAGGCCGACGACGCGATCGGCGTGCGCCGCGCCGACCCGGGCGCCGGTGGTCAGCGTGAGCAACGGGAACACCGCCGCCGCGGCGAACCCGACGACGCAGAGCCCGGCCACCGCGACCCAGGCCGGTGCCGGCACGGCCACCAGCAGGCTGCCGACACACAGACCGGCGAGACTTCCGGCCAGTACCGCCCGGACACCCAGCCGTTCCGCGACGAAGCCCTGCACCACTCGTCCCCCGAGAAGGCAGCCCCAGTACGCGGAAACGCAGACCCCCGCTGTCGTGGCGGCGACGCCGCGATCCTCGGTAAGGAGGAGGAAGGCCCAGAGCCCGGTCGCGATCTCGATTGCGCCATAGAACGCGAAGGCGAGCATGCCCAGCCAGGTCGCCGGCAGCGACAGAGTCGCCCGTACCGGTGTCGGCCGGGCGCCAGCCGGGACCGCCACGTCTGGTCGACCGGCCGGACGTTGGCGCCACGCGGGTGACCCGGCGGCGAAGCCGACCGCCAGGGCTGCCTGGGCCACCGCCACCGCGGCGTAGCCCGCCCGCCACGTTCCGCTGACGCCGATCGCGGCTGTCATGATCAGCGGGCCCAATGTGACGCCGAGGCCGAAGAACGCGTGCAGCCAGTTCATGTGTCGCGGGCCGAAGGCCCCTGCGGCGTACGCGTTGAGCCCGGCGTCGATGGCGCCGCCGCCGCTCCCGAGCAGCAGGGCCGCGACGATCATGAAGGGAAGGGCCGGCGCCAGCGCGTACCCGGCGAGTGCGAGGGCGGTCAGTGACGTGCTGATGGCCAGGAGTCGCCCGATGCCGAGGCGCGCGGTGCTGAATCCAGCGGCCACGCTGGACGCGAGGTAGCCGAGCGTACCCGCGGTCAGCAGGAGCCCGACCGCCTCGGTCGGCACCTGGTAGGCCGACCGGATCGACGGCCAACCCACCCCGATCAGGCCGTCGGGAAGGCCGAGGCTGACGAAGGCCAGGTAGGCCAGGATCAGCACGGACCGTCGTGGCGGGCGCAGGACCGGCGGCATGGTGGCCAATCCTCGCCGACGCGCGTCCGGTGGGTCACCCGGCGACCCGTGGGCCGGCGGCCGGTGTGCCGCTTCTCACATGCGCGGTCGAGCGGCAGCTCGCCGCGGGTGAGCGGGGCTCGGCGCGCCCGGACGGGCGATAGCAGCTTCAGCCGTTTTACCGACGGCGTCCGCCGCGCGCTCAGTAAAATTTCCGGATGCAGCAGGCTTCCGGATTCCTCACCGTCCGCCAGCGCCGCTGGGCGTGGGTCGGCTTCCTCCTGACGGCGCTCCACGCTCCCGTGTCGGCCATCCTCCTCGAGGATGAGTCCTGGCTCTTCAGCCTCTGCGTGGCAATGATGGTGGCGGTGGTCATCCTGGCCGATGACGGCGCACGCCGGCGTCCGGCGGAAGGCCGGTCCGGCAACCCGCAGTGAGCGACCCGCATTGAGCGACCCGCAGTGAGCATGGCCCTGCGGCGGCGCAAGGTGGCCCGACCGGCGGAAGTAGCTCGCGTGGGGGTTGGCTAGCCTCCTTCCCCATGAGCAGGCAGTTGGCCGGCCCGCCCGGCGAAACCAACCCCGCAATGGCGCACGATGTGCTGGCCGCATTGGCCGATGCCATCGGCTCGGGCCTCGCGGCCGCCGGCCGCCAGCCGCGATTGCTGGCGCTGCTGGATCAGCACACGGCGGCCGTACGGGACAGTCTGCGGGCGGATGTCCGACCACCCAGCGCGGTCGCGCTCGCCCGCTACGCGCACGGGGTACGCGACGCCGCGCGGGAGCATGGCTGGCTCCCGCCGGACGGTCCGGTCGACTGGGCCTCGCCGGACTGGGTGCTGACCCGGCTGCTGGCCGTGCACGCCCTCGCGCGGCGCGGTTGGCCCGCCCTCCGATAGCCGCCTCACGACGACGGGGCCCGGTCCGCACGGACCGGGCCCCCGTCTCCGCGTGACCCGCGGATCAACGCTCCGGTGGACGCCCCGGCTCGATCCGCTGAGTCTCGTCCGCGCCGGGCTGGCCGGGCTGGCCGGGCTGGCCGGGCCTGATGTTGCCGGACTGGTAGACCCCCTGCCCGCGCGGCATCTCGTGCGGTGGCGCACCGCTCGCCGCTGGTCCCTGCGGGCCCGCCGAGGTGCGCTCCTGCGGCCGGGCACCGGCCATGGCCGATTCCTGCGACCGGGAAATCACCTCGGTGCGGTCCGCCCCGCCCCGGTCGGCCATCTGTCGTTCCACGTCGCCGCGGCCGGCGGAGTATGCCTGCCGGATCGTCTGCGACTCGGCGGCCGCCCGCTCCAGCCAGGCGTCCCAGCGGCGTTGCATGGGCTTCACCAGGCCGCCGCCCACGCCGACGATGAGAATGCCGGCGATCGTGGCCAGGAAGGCGATCAGGACGGGAGTGGTGACCGTGGTCGCGATCCCGATCTGGTTGAGCGCGGCGATCACACCGAGCGCGAGGATGAAGACCGATGCGATATTGGCCAGGATCCTCCCGTACGACAGACCGCCCAGCGCGCCGGTGATCAGGTCGCGCACGCCGCTGGCGATGGCGGCGGCGACCACCACGATGACAATGGCGACGAACGCCCGCGGCAGCCAGGAGATGATCCCCCTGATCAGGTCGCTGATCGGATTCGGACCCCAGAGGCCGAAGGCGAGCTGCAGGGTGAACAGCAGCACCGCGTAATAGGCGAGTTTCGCGAGAATGTCACTCGCGTCGTACCGAGACCGTTCCAGTGCCCGGCCGACGCCCCCGCGCTCCACCGCCCGGTCGAAGCCGACCCGCTCGAGCGCCGCGTCGACGCCCTTGAGCACGAGCCGGGCGACCAGCCATCCCACGATCAGGATGGCGATGAAAGCGAGGGCTCTTGGCACGAACAGCAGCACCGATCTCCAAAAATCGCTCAACGCGTCCGCAATCTGGGCACGCGCCGCGAGGGTTTCGGGCATGGTCGTCCCTCCTGTCACGTTGTTTCTCGCCGCATCGCATACCCCTGCCGCGAGCCGACCAACCCGGAACACAACCTCAACTTGCGGGCGCCGGCGGTTGGGCGGTACCGCCCGCGCACGAAGCCGCCGGTCACCGGGCAGACTGATCATTTGGTGACCGGAGCCGGGCGGTTAGGCTGCTGACATGCCAGGCACCGCCGGGCCGTTATCCCAGGCCTCCCCCGCAGCGCCCGATGCGGCGCCCGGCCACGCCGCCGTTTTCGCGGCGCACGACTGGACGGCCACCCCGTTCGGTCCGCGCGAGGGATGGGACCCGGCGCTGCGGGCCGTCGTCGACCTCGTCCTGTCCTCGCCGGTGGCGATGTCCCTCGCGTACGGCGAGGACCTGACGATGGTCTACAACGACGCGTACGCCCAGCTGCTCGACGACCGGCATCCGGCGGCGTTCGGACGCTCCGCGCCGGAGGCGATGGGCCCGGTCTGGCAGCTGCCGGGCGTGGGCGAGGTGATCGAGCACACGTACCGCACCGGCGACTCGTTCCTGGAGACCGAGGCGCTGCTGTCCTTCGTGCGCCCGTCCTCGAGCCGGGTCGAACAGGCGATCTTCACCCGCGCCCACTCGGCCGTCCGGGACGCCCGCGGTCAGATTGTCGGTGTCCTCACCGTGGTGGCCGAAACCACGCAGATCGCCAGCCGTCTGGAGAGCCTCAGCGAGCTCACCTCCGCGCTGTCGACCGCCCTGACCCTCGATGACGTGGCGCGGGTCACCCTGCGACACGCCCCCCGCCTGTTCGACGCCTACCAGGTCGCCTTCGCGGTGGACGACGGATCGGGTTGGCGGGCGGTGCGCCGGGTGCGCAGTGAGTTGATGGACGAGGCCGACGAGCGGCTGCCGCCGCTGTGGCGGCGCTACCCGGGCGACTCGCCGTCGCCGGTGGTGACGGCCGCGAACAGCGGGGTCCCGTTCTTCGAAGGCAAGGGGCAACCCCTGGCGGCCTCGGCACTGGACCGCCATGACCAGAAGGTGCGGGCCCTCGCGGCGTATCCGCTGGTCACGGCGTCGCTGCGGGGGGCGCTGGCGCTCGGCTACCCGGACCCGCACCCCTGGCACCCGGCCGAACGCGCGATGCTCGCCGCGGCGGCCGAACTGGTCGCCCAGGCCGCGGAGCGGGCCCGGCGATTCGAGAACCAGCACGGCACCGCGCAACTGCTCCAGCGCAGTATGTTGCCGGAGCACCTGCCGGACATCCCGGTACTGCGGCTCGCGGCGCGCTACGACCCCGGCGTCGACGGCAATGCGGCCGGCGGCGACTTCTACGACGCGTTCGCCCTGCCCGACGGCCGACTCGGCGTCGTCCTCGGCGACGTGGCCGGGCACGACGTACAGGCGGCGGCCCTCATGGGCCAGGTACGAGCGGCCCTGCGGGCGCTCGCGCTCAGCGACCCGGATCCGGCGACCGTGCTGGCCGGGCTGGACCGGCTGGTCGCCAGCCTGGCCAGCGAGACGCGCAGCGACGAGCTCTTCGCCACGGTGGTCTACGGCGTGGTGGAGCCTGGCCGCCACCGGCTCACGCTCGCCAGCGCCGGCCACCCGGCGCCGCTGATCCGGCGGCCGGCCCCCGACGGCACGGCCACGACTCGGTACGTCGACGTCACGCCCGGCCTGCCGCTGGGCCTCGGCGGGCGGTACGAGACAACGGCCGTCGAGTTCGTGGCCGGCGACGCGCTGCTCATGTTCAGCGACGGCGTGGTGGAGCGGCGGCGGCAGAGCCTGACCGAAGGGCTGTCCGGCCTCGCCGAAGCCGTCCGCCGGACGGCCGGCAGCGACCCGCGTGCCCTGTGCGCCGTCGCGACCGCGGCCGTACCCGGCGCGACCGAAGACGACGTAGCGGTGCTCGCGGTGGAGCATGCTGCCGCCCCCAGCCGCTCGGCCGGAATGGAGGTGCCGGCCGAGCCGACCGCACCGGGCCGGGTGCGGCGCTGGATGACCGCCCAGTTGGCCGACTGGAAGGTACCCGAGGCGGTGATCGGCGCCGCGGTGCTGTGCACCAGCGAGCTGACGACCAATGCGCTGCTGCACGCCGGCACGGCGGCCCGCGTGCAGATCGACCTGAGCGCCGAGCGGCTGCTGGTGTCCGTTGCCGACAGCGGCACGCGGGGCACGGTGACCCGGGCGCACACCGACGCGCTCAGCAGCCGCGGCCGCGGGTTGGGGCTGATCGAGCAGCTCAGCGACGCGTGGGGTACCGATCCCTCGGTGCGCGGATCGACCGTGTGGTTCGAGATGACCCTGCCGGAATCGGGGGCACGGGTCGAAACCAGCGGGCCGGGGTAATGGGCTAGGCCATGACATCACATCGCCCCTCCGGGGTGCTCGTCGACGTCGACGGCACGCTCGTGGACACCACGTACGTGCATACGCTTTGCTGGTGGGAGGCGTTCCGCCAGGACGGTCACGACGTACCGATGTCCCGGATCCACCGGGCGATCGGGATGGGATCGGACAAGATCCTCGACCATCTCCTCGGGGCGGACCGCGACCGGGGCGGCGACGGCAGGCTGCGCACCGGGCACGACGCGCTCTTCGGCGAGTACCGGGAACGGCTCCGGCCGCTGCCCGGCGCCGCCGACCTGCTGCGGGCCTGCGCACAACGCGGGTTGCTGGTCGTACTGGCCTCCTCGGCATCGGAGCGCGAGCTGCGGGCCTTGCGGGCGGCCCTCGACGCCGACGACGTCATCGCGGTGGCCACCTCGTCGGCGGACGCGGATGAGAGCAAGCCGGCGCCCGACATCGTCGAGGCGGCTCTGAGCCAGGCCGGGCTGAAACCGGATCAGGCGGTCTTCATCGGGGACACGGTGTGGGACATCGCGGCCGCCGGACACCTCGACATTCCCTGCATCGCGGTGACCTGCGGCGGCACCAGCCGAGCCGAACTGGCAAACGCCGGGGCGGCGGGCGTGTACGACGATCCGGGCGATCTGCTGGCGAACTTCGACCGCTCGCCGCTGGCCAACCTGGCCTGACCCGGCGACCGGACCGACGTGAACCCGATCGACCTGGCCTACGCCATGATCGGGCTGGGCGCCCTGCTGGCGGGGGTCCTCCCCCGGGTGCTCGAGCGCCGCCCGCTGTCCATGCCGATCGCGTTTCTGGGCCTCGGCATGCTCATCTCCCTGCTGCCGGCCGACCTACCGGAACCCGATCCACTCAAGTACCCGCAGGTCGCCACCCACCTCACCGAGATCGGCGTCATCGTCGCCCTCATGGGGGCCGGACTCAAGATCGACCGACCGCTGGGCTGGCGGAGGTGGTCGTCGACGTGGCGACTGCTGGCCCTGGCCATGCCGTTGACGATCGGCGGCGTCGCGCTGCTCGGATGGTGGTGGCTCGGGCTGGCGCCGGCAGCGGCGCTGCTGCTGGGTGCGGCGCTGGCCCCGACGGATCCGGTGTTGGCCTCCGACGTACAGGTCGGCGAGCCGACCGACCACGAGGATTCCGAGGACGAGGTGCGCTTCGCCCTGACCTCGGAGGCGGGGCTCAACGACGGATTGGCCTTCCCTTTCGTGTACGCGGCGATCGCGATGGCCGCGCTGGGCAGCGCACCCGGGGCATGGCTGGGCCGGTGGCTCACGGTCGATGTGGCGTACAAGGTGACCGTGGGTGTCGCCGGCGGCGCGCTCGTCGGCTGGCTGCTGGGCAAGCTGTTCTTCCGGACCCGCAAAGAGGCGCTGCGCCTAGCCCGGCATTCCGAGGGGTTCCTCGCCCTGGCCGCCACCTTTCTCGCGTACGGCGTGATCGAGGTGCTCGGCGGGTACGGCTTCCTCGCCGTCTTCGTGGCGGCGCGGGCGATCCGCTCCGCTGAGCGGTCGCACGAGTACCACCAGGTGCTGCACGACTTCGCCGAGCAGGTGGAACGGCTGCTCACGGTCCTGGTGCTGCTGCTCTTCGGCGCTGCGGTCGTCGACGGGCTGCTCGCTCCGCTCACCTGGCCGGCGGTCGGTGTGGCGCTGGCTCTGGTGTTCGTGGTCCGGCCGGTGGTCGCCTGGCTGGCGATGCGTGGCGCGCCCGGCCGGCCGGCCGAGCACTGGGTGATCGGGTTCTTCGGGATCCGCGGCCTCGGCTCGTTCTACTACCTCGCGTATGCCACTGCCCAGACCAGCTTCCCCGACGCTGACCTGCTGTGGGCCACGGTGGGCCTGGCCGTGATCGTGTCCGTGGTGGTGCATGGGGTGGCCGCGACGCCCGTGATGCAGCTGCTCGACTCCAGCGGTGAGCGCTCCGGCGGTCCCCGGTCGCCGGGCGGTGGGGACGGCGGCGGAGATACGGCTACGTCCCGCCAACCGGCTACGGATGCCGCCTGACCGGACGACGCGGGCGGCGGGCCGCCGGCATAGCCCCACGGGCTCGGGGTAGTAGCACACGCGTTCGAGAAAGGAGGCGGACACGATGACCGACCGTGACAGGCAGACCGCCAACCCGCCGGCCGCTATCAAGGACCCCGAGGAGTGGGTCACCGGTGACGAGCCGTGGACCGCGGCTCAGGCGTCGTACCTGCAGACGCTTTCCCGGGAGGCCGGCACCGCGGCGCCGACGGACCTCACCAAGGCGGAAGCGGCCCAACTGATCGACGACCTGCAGCAGCGTACGGGTCGGGGCGGCCCCCGCCGCGACTAGGTGCGCGGCAGGCGGTGCAACCGCACGGCCGCCAGCCGACCGCCGGCGACCTCCGCCGTGAGATACGTGGCGTACGGCTGGCGGCGCCGATCCGTCGGCGAGCCGGGGTTGAGCAACCGGAGGCCGGTACCGGTCGATGTGTCCCACGGAATGTGGGAATGCCCGAAGACGAGCAGATCCCGATCGGGGAACCGCGCCGCGCAGCGCGCTTCCCGCCGGTCCCGTGGCCCGGTCTCGTGCACTACGGCCACCCGCAGTCCGGCGATGTCGGCGTAGGCCACCTCGGGCAGGCGCCTGCGCAGCTCGGGACCGTCGTTGTTGCCGTACACGCCGATCAGCTCCCGGGCGCGCGCCCGTACCGCGTCCAGCAGCGCCGGGTCGACCCAGTCCCCGGCGTGAACTACGAGGTCCGCCTCCTCGATCGCCCGCCACAGCTCGGCCGGCAGGTCCCGGGCACGGGACGGTACGTGGGTGTCGGCGGTGATCACCAATCGCATGACGCCATCCTGCCGGCGCGGCGGGCGCGGCCGGCGCGGCCGGCGCGTTACCCCGACCGCACCCCGGGAATGGGTAGGTCGACGAAGGAGGTAGACATGGCTACATCGACCCCGAAGACGGGTTGGCGGGGAATGCCCGGAATGCCCGGTGCGAGCAAGATGCCGCCCGGCCCCGGTGGCTCGCCCGCCGCTCCGAGCGGTGACGGCGGTCCGGCCATGGGCCGCCCCATGGTGACGATCGCGACCTACCCCGAGTACCCGGCGGCCCAGCAGGCCGTCGACTACCTCTCCGACCATCACTTCGCGGTCGAGCGCACCGCCATCGTCGGGGCCAACCTGACGCTGGTGGAGAACGTTCTCGGCCGGATGACCACCGGGCGGTCGGCGCTCGCCGGCGCCGCCACCGGCGCCTGGTTCGGTCTGTTCATCGGCCTGCTCTTCGGCATCTTCGCCGTCGCCAACTGGATCGGTGTCGTGATCGCAGCGGTGTTGATCGGCGCCGCGTGGGGCGCCATCTTCGGTGCGGTCGCGCACGCCATGACCGGCGGGCGTCGCGACTTCACGTCAGCCAGTTCGCTACGAGCGAGCGAGTACGCGGTCACCGTCGAGCAGGACGCCGCCGAGGAGGCGCGGCAACTGCTCGGGCGGATGAGCTGGCAGCCAGCTGGCGCCGGCCGGTAAGTCAAGTCAGCCTGGCCGGCTGTGGGCAGTAGTCCACGCACGCCGGCCCGGCTGCCGGACGGTAAACCCACGCCGCCGGCCAGCTGCCGGGCGGCGAGCGACTCAGCCGACCGCCGCCCCGGCGGCGCACCGGTCGGTCGCCAGTCGCCCGTGGATGTGCTCGTCGTAGCGACGCCCGTCGCCATACCGGTACGACTGCCGCAGGGTGCCCTCGAAGAGGTAACCCGCGCGTTCGGCCACCCGACAGGAGGCGGCGTTCGGCACGGCGTGGCAGAGTTCGATCCGCTCCAGCCCGAGGTGGTCGAACCCCCAGTCGCTGACCGCGGTAATCGCCCGGGTGGCCACCCCACGGCCGCGGGCCCTCGGCGAGGTCCAGTAGCCGATCGAGGCGCCGCCGTCGAAAATGCGGTGCAATGAGACCGAGCCCAGCAGGGCGCCGGTCCGCGGCTCGGCCACGGCGAGGGACGCGTGGTCGCCGGGCGACCAGTCTGCGCGCCGCTCGACCCACTCTGCAGCGGCGGCGAGATCCAGGGCCGGGGACGGATTCCACAGCGCGATCTCCGGGTCACGCAGCGTCTGAAGCACCACGGGCGCATCCGCGGCCCGCCAGGGCCGCAGCAACAGGCCGGACACGACGATCTCCACCGGTTCCACGACGTGGAGTCTGACAGGCGCGCCGGCGCTGCCGTCGCCGGTGTGCCGTCGTCAGTTGG
>DASVMV010000463.1:0-2070 GCA_036384155.1 Micromonosporaceae bacterium | reverse complement strand
CCTGCGGCGCAGGGCGGACAGTTCAGCGCGCAACTCGTCGAACTCGGCCATGCTCAATCGGGCTTCCGGAGCATCTCGGCGGCGTGTACCGCCATCAGAACCGGTACCTGGAAAAGGATGTACGCGAGCTCGGCGGCGTGCGTGTCCGGCCGCCAGAAGAAGCGGCGGTCTTCGTCGTACTGCGGCTTGGCGTCGCTGCCGCTGCCCGGGTCGGTGAGCACCGGGGTGCGCTCACCGATGCGCAGGAACCCACCGGCCTCGTAGGTGGTCAGCACGTCGGTCCAGGCCAGGTCGTTCCAGGTATGCAGGGTCGGTTGCGGGGCGGCCTGCGGCAGATCCAACCCGAAGCGCGGCTCGCCGGGGCGCTCCTGGAGTATGAAGAACCAGCCCGGATCCTCCTCGCCGTCGACGATCTGCCCGCCGCGGGCTACCTCGGCGGTCAGGTCGAAGCCGAAGAAGTAGATGTCGGGCTCGACCTTCGCCTCGTACAGCGGTGACTTCACCAGTGCGCGCGGCGGGTTGGCGGCCTCGGCGTCGGTCAGCGGCCAGAGCTTGCGCGGCCGGCTCTTGTCGATGCCACCGTCACCGGTGCGCTCCCACGCGGCCCGGTGCGCGTACACCACCGCTGTCGGGTACTTCTTGAGCAGCTCGCCCCGGATCACCAGAACCAGCTCCTCTTCCTTGTCGCCCTGCGCCTCCCGGTGGTCGTGGCTGCCCAGGCCGGAGTCGACCGACCAGGTGTGCAGCTCCGGGATGTCGCGCAGCCGCTCCCGCAGCGCCTGCGGGTCGGCGTCCGGCGCGGCCAGGAACCCGCGCACGTCCCAGAACTGGCGGAAGTAGCTGCCCCGCTGGTCGGTCGGGTACTCCCGCCACAGCAGCTCGCGGGCGAACTCGTGGTTGAGCCCGACGAGGTACGACTCGATGAACTTCTGGTTGCTCTCCAGCAACGTGATGCTGTTGTTCTCGACGAGTTGCACGTTGGGCAGGAACAGCTCGCTGGACAGGTCCTTGAGCGGCTCGTACATCGGGACGTCGATCTCGGGGTACACCATGACCTCGCCGAAGTCCTCGACGAGCTGGTCGCGGATGCGGGACGGCACGCCGATCGAGCCGAGCACGCGCGGCGGCACGGTACGCTCCGGCCGGAGGGTGTCCAAGGTGGACTCGGCGATGGCGGGCAGCGACAGCGGCCGGCGGATCGCCACGTCGATGGTGCGCTCGGCGACGTCCACCGCGTACGCGTTGCGCAGCGACTCCTTGAACCGTACGGCGTCCGCGCTGTCGGTGGTGCCGATCGTCGGCCGTGCCGTGCCCGGCTCGGCGATCCGGAAGTCCGGGCTGGCCGGCAACTGATCCACGCTTTCGGGTGTTCGGGTATCCGGGTCGAGCGCCTGGGCGGCCCGTCCCGCCGCGACGACCGCAGCCGCGCGGCGGGCGAGCCAGATCGCCGCGGCGACCAGCAGGACGCCGGCCACGATCACCGCGCCCGGGTTGACGCCGGCCACCGCCAGCAGCACGACGACGAGCAACGCCAGCGCCACCGGCAGGAACCGCAGCCACGGATACCGCAGCAACAACAGCACCCAGGACCGCGGCAGATCACGCGGACGCAGGTAGTCGGCCAGGACGTCGCCGGTCGGCAACTGCGGTGCCACCACCTTCGGCGGCGCTGCGGACACCTCCCCCCGGTTGACCCGGTCCAGCAGGTTGCCCGATCCGCGGTCGGCGTCGAAGCCGACCAGCCGGTCCACCCGCCCGCGCGGCCGGACGGCCTGCCGGACCGTCTTGGTCGTCAGCGTTGCGGGCAGGGCACTGCGTTGGATCTGGTGCCGAATGGTCAAGCCGTCGGCCAGCAGCCGCGGCTGCACCGGCGCGGCGATGGCAAGAAACCGCTCGGGCGCCTGTTGCCGCAACGCGGTCAGCGCCTTAGCGTGCCAGACCTGCGTGGTGAGCATGGCCATCTGCCCGTACCGGATGCGCTGGTTGCCTTCGAGCACCTTGCCGACCTGCTGCCAGGCGGCCTCCAGGTAGGCCTCCTGGTTTTCCTGCACCACCTGCGTGCCGGAGCCG
>DASVMV010000462.1:0-9059 GCA_036384155.1 Micromonosporaceae bacterium | reverse complement strand
CCGCCGGGACGGGGTCGCGTAGTGCACGTTGTTGGTGGCGATGGTCGGCAACCCGGCCGCGGTCGCCAGCTCGGCGAGCGCGTCGTTGCGGTCGCCGTCGGCCGGGTCGCCGTGGTCGGTCAGTTCGATCGCCACGTTGTCGGCGCCGAAGAGCGCGGCGAGCCGGTCCAGCTCGCTGGCCGCCGCGGTGACCCCGTCGGTGAGCAGCGCGACCGGCACGTGACCCTTGCGGCAGCCGGTGAGCACCAGGACGTGGTCGCGCAGCTCGGCGGCGACCTCGTCCAGCTCGCCGTAGACCGGCCGGCCCTTCTCTCCGCCGCGCAGGTGGGCGCGGGCGATGGTGCGGGACAGCCGGGCGTAGCCCGCGGGGCCGTGCGCCAGCACGAGCAGGTGCCGGCCGAGCGGATCGGGCTCACCGTTGGCCGGACCGGGCAGGTCGAGGGACAGCTCCGCGCCGAAGATGGTGGGCAACTGCAGCACCCGGGCCGCCTCGGCGAACCGCACCACGCCGTAGAACCCGTCGTGGTCGGTGACGGCCAGCGCCGTAAGCCCGAGCCGGGCCGCCTCTTCGGCGAGCTCCTCGGGATGGCTCGCCCCGTCGAGGAAGCTGAAGTTGGTGTGGGCGTGCAGCTCGGCGTACGGAACGGTGCCCTCGGCCGGCGGCGCCACGGGCGGCGGCTCGTACGGCTGCCGCTTGCGGCTCCAGGCGGGTGAGTCGCCGCCGTCGCCGTCGAGCGCGAGCGGGTCCACGACGTGCAGGTGGCCCGGGCCGGGCGAAGACGTCTCCCCCGGCCAGCCGCCGCCCGATCGTCGCCGATCGGGTCGGCCCGACAGCCGGCGCTCCAGCTCCGACCAGGGCACGTCCGGGTTATTGAAGCCCATCGCCGGTCCTCCGGGAGCCTCGGGTCCACACCGGCCGGGGGCTTGGGACGCTAGTCATAGATCGCCTCCACCGACCAGCGGCCGCCGGCGAGGGAGAGCAGCAGCGCACCGCCGTCGGCCAGGCCGATCTGGAAGCGGGCTCGCCGCCGTGCCTCCACCGGCGCCCACCACCGCTCGTCGAGTGGCCACGGGCCGACCCAACCGGCGATGTCCACCGGCGCGGCGTCACCGACGGCGATCCGGGCCGGCGCCCCACTGACCGCCAGGCGGGCGGTCACCCCCACGGGCTCACCGCTCCGGTCGTAGACGGCGGCGGTTACCGGGTCCGGAAGCACCAGCGCCGGCGCCGGCCCGGGGAGCCGGCCCGGCCATGCCCCCGCCGGACGAGCCGGTGCCCGTTCATCCCCCCACGGCACGAACCGCACCTGGTCGTCCGGAGAGCGGCCGCCGCCGAGCACCGCGGTGACCACCGAATCCGGCCCGAGGATGCCCTGTACCCGGCTCAGCGCCCGGTGCGCCCGCTCCTGCCCCTCCCCGGTCTCTCCCCACAGTCCCGGCTGCAGGCCGGCGTGCGCCAGGACGCCTTCGGGTACGAGCCGCAGCCGGATGATCCCGGCCGTTGGCCGCGGGGCGGAACGATTTCCGCCGGGGCGGTTGGTTCCGGTCAGCCAGCCGTCGAGCTGCCAGCGCACCCGGTCGGCGATCGCCGCCGTGGTGAGCAGGCCGTCGTGCCGCCAGACCCGGTGCAGCTCCTGCCCGTGTTCGGTGACCGCCTCGATGCCCAACCGGGTGCACGCCAGCCCGTACCGGGCGAGGGTGGCGTGCAGCCGCTCGGCCAGCGCCCGCGCGGCGAACGCGGCAACGTCGACCCGCTCCAGCGGCTCGTCGAAGGTCTCGGTCACGTCGAGGTCGGGTGGGGGGCGGCGAATGGCGAGCGGCCGGTGGTCGCGGCCGGCGGCCAGCCGGTGAGCGAGCGCGGCGTCGAAGCCGAACCGGGTCAGGACGTCCGCGGCCGGCAGCGCCGCGAAGTCGGCGAGGGTCCGCACACCCAGCCGGCGCAACAGGTCGGTCAGGTCCGGCCGGCCGAGCGTGTCGACGGGCAGTCCGGCGAGGAACTCCGGGGTTCCACCGGGCGGGACGATCCGCCCGGCGCGGGCGGCCAGGCCGGCAGCGAACATCCCGTCCGCGATCCCGACCTGGCCCTCCACCGCGCACGCTTGCGCGATCTGCTCGACGATCCGTTCCGCGGCGGCCTCCTCGCCGCCGAAGTAGCCGGCCGGCCCTCGGGCGGCTAGCGCGCAGGCGCCCGGGCGGACCACCTCGACCCCGACGGCGACCTCTTCGACCGCGGCGACCACCGGCTCGAACGCCCGCGCGTCCCGGCCCGGGTCGTGGTCGACGACCGTAAGGCCCGGGCAGCGGCTCTGCGCCTCGCGCTTGCGCAGGCCAGGGCGGACGCCATCGGCGCGGGCGGCCGGCGAGCCCGCGATCACCCGGTTGGCGTGCAGCACGGCGACCGGTGCGGACGCCGGCACCCCGTCGACGATCTCGGCTGCGATCACCGGCCAGTCGGGACACCAGAGGAACAGCGTGCGCACCGGCCCTCGCCCCTCCCCGCTCATCCCGCCGCCCCCTCGCCGGTACGGGCGGTGTCCACATCGGACGAGTTTCGGGCCAGCCCGAGCCGCGGACCGGAACGGACGGAGGTCGCATCGGAAGGGTTTCCGGGCAGCCCGACCAGCGGACGGGTCTCATCCGGCACCCCGGCGGCGCTTGCGCGGGACGGGTTTCCGGGCAGCCCGGCCGGCGGAGGGATCAAGCCTGACCGCCCGGAGCGGCCGGGCTGCCCGGAAACCCCAACCGCAACCCGCAGCGGGCGGGCTGCCCGAAAACGCGTACGCGGAGTGGACCCGTCGCCCGGCATCCACACCTTGACCTCCTTGGGCCGGGCGGCCGAACCCCGGCCCCGAGCCCGGATGGTCACCTCGCGGCGGCGCAGCCGGCCCCTGCCCTGACCGAGCCCTTCCCACATCCCGCGTACGACCTGAAGGGTGAGATCGGCCCCGTCCCATCGTCCATACGGGACGAGCACGCTGCCGCGCTGCCGGGCGCGGGCGGCCAGCCGGCTGGCGACCGACGCGCTTACCGCCGCGGGTATGGCAACCACGACAACGTCGACCCCGTCGATCAGGGCGGCCACCACGGTCGCCCACTCCGGGCCGGGATGGGGAACGAGCGCCAGCCGCTCCAACGCGATGCCGATGTCGGCGGCGGCCACCAGGCCGAGCGTGGGCACGCCGACCACCGCGCACCAGGATCCGGAGCGGGATGCTTCGGCGAGCAGTGCCAGCATCAGCGACGTGCCGCCGGTAGCAGCCGGCGGCCCGGCGGCGACCGCGATCGTGGTGCCCCGCCGCAGCCCCCGCCCGGGTAGGAGCGCGGTCAGCTCGGGCAGCACCGGCAATATCCGGTGTGCGCCGGCCCGATCCGGCTCGCTCGCCGGTCGGACCAGCCCGTCCAGAGCGACGGACCCCACCGTCATCCGGCCCGCCATGAAACCCAGTACCCCCTCGGTCGGTGCGGCTGTGTCCAGCAGTGCGCTGCCGGCGGTCAGGCGGCCAGCCCGTCGAGGACGGGTTGGTGCGCCACGCCGAGTGCCACCTCGACCAGCGCCACGAACTGCTCGGCCGCCCGGAGCAGGTCGTCGGCCTCACGCGCGCTCACCACCCGGGGGATGCCGGCCTCGGCCGCGGATCTCTTGGCCGCACCGGCGGCGAAGTACGCCGCCCACTCCCCGAGCTCGGGTGCGACCAGGACGAGCAGCGCCCAGACACTGGTGACCCGGTTGCGGCGGGTGGGTTCGGGACGGGCCCGGGTGGCGAGCATCGCGGCGGCGGCGCGCAGGGCCGCCAGGTGTGCGGTGGCGTACCGCAGCCCGTCGGGCCGGGTCTGTGCGGCCTCGGCCAGCCCCTGCCGGGCGATCACGAGCAGCTGGGCCGGAGTGCGGTGCGGCAGCATGTATGCCGGCACGGTGGGCCCCTGAGCCGTAGGCCCCTGAGCCGTGGGGCTCTGAACCGTGGGGCTCTGAACCGGGCTGGTCGCCATGACTTCTCCTCCGCATAGCCAGGTCACCGCGCCGCCCGGGCCGGTCATGCTCGGCGGCGCGTCTGATCGAATAGCCCCGATGCGGAGGAAGGCACATCGGCGTGCCCGCCGGCCGGGTGCGGAGCTTCCCCACACCACACCCGGCCGGCAGAACCGGCGGGTCCGCTGCCCGCCGCCCGGGGGTCGGGGGCGGCGGGCAGCGGTCCTGCCTGATGGGCCCGGGCTCGCGAATGCCCTGACCCGTGCGGTCCGCGGAACCGCGCCGGAAGCTGCGCCGCGAAACGCCGCTTCCGGTCGTTAGAACGATCGTACGACAGAATCGAACATTCGTTCTAACTATCGGAGACAGTACACCGCCCCTACGACGAAAACGCAACACCGCACCGCCGATAGCCTCACGGCCGGTGGCGACGAGCTGCGCCGGTTCTTCATGCCCCTTGTTCGAAGTCGATCCGCATGACCACTCGGCGGACGGTCGGGCGGCTGACCTCCTCGAACCCGGCGTCCGCGAAGACCTGACGGGCCCCCACGTGCAGTTCTCCCCAGGTGATCTCCTTACCGGGCTGAGTAAGCATCGGGTAGGCCTCGAGCGCGCGGGCGTCGCGCTCGCGGACGAAGTCGATCGTGGCCCGGGCGAGAAGATAGGTGAGGCCTCGGCCCCGGTAACCCTTCCGGACCACGAGGCAGGTCACCGACCAGATGTCGGGATCGTCCTTGTCCTCGGTTCGGCCAATCCACGGGACGCGAGAGGTGCGCAACTTGGGATACGCCGTTCGCGGCTCGACCGCGACCCAGCCGGCCGGCTCGTCGTCGACGTAGGCCACCAGCCCGCTCGTGGCCGCGGCGTTCGAGTCGCCGCACGCGGTCTGCGCCCGGAGCATCGCGGTCCGCTCCTCCTGAGTGGAGTCGCGCCAGATCCAGCCGAGGACCTTGAACCGCTGGCATTGGCAGTGGCCCGCGTCGGTGGTGCCGAAGATGGCGACGAGGTCGTCCCACGACGCCTCGTTGGCCGGAACGATGCGGACGTCCTCCTCGGCGATCGGCTGGGTCTCGGCCGTCATGCGCCCGCGCTCACTGCGGCGGGTCCTCCCCGACGAGTCCGTCGACGGCCTCGCGCATCAGGTCGGCGTGGCCGACGTGCCGGGCGTACTCGTCGTGCAGGTCCACCACGATTCGCCGCAGGTTCGGCGACTCGCCGGTGTCGGTGCTGGTGTACTGCGCCGGCTGGTCGAGCCCGCCGTCGGCGAGCGCCGCCGTCATCGCGGCCCGCGAGCGCGCGACGGCGCCGCGCCAGAGCGCGTAGAGCTCCTCGGGCTTGTCGTCGGCCGCGGTACGCCAGTCCCAGTCGGTGTTGGGTGTGAAGTCCGGGTCGCTCAACGGCGGGCCGGGCGGCTTGCCGGTGAAGTCGATGGTGTACCGCTCCTCGACGAGCGCCATGTGCTTGATCAGGCCGCCGATGGTCATCGTCGACGGCGGGTGCGGCCGGTTGAGGGCGGCAGCGTCGAGGCCGCCGCACTTCCAGGCGAACTGCGCACGGGAGCGGTCCAGCGCGAACAGCAGCATCTCGACCTCGCCGGCGGTCATCGACGGCTCATGAATGGTGGTGTCCTCAGTCATGCGCGACACGCTAGGGTCAATTCCGGACGTTCTCCTTCCGGATTGTGTGCGAATGCCATGAAGCCCGACGCGAGCCCCACGGCCCGGGCGCTGCTGGCCCTCGAACTGGTCCAGAACAGCCCGGGCATCACCGCGGACCGGCTGGCCGACAAGCTCGACGTCTCGGAGCGGGCGGCCCGGCGGTACGTCGGAATTCTCCGCGAGGCCGGTATCCCGATCGAGTCCGTCCGTGGGCCCTACGGCGGCTACCGCCTGGGCCGCGGCCTGCGGCTACCGCCCCTGATGTTCACCGCCGCCGAGGCACTCGGCCTGGTCATGGCCGTACTCGACGGTCACCACGACGCGAGCCATCCCACCGATCCCGTCGGCAGCGCCCTCGGCAAGATCGTACGGGCGCTCCCGGAGCCGGTGGCCGCCCAGGCCGAGGCCCTCCGTCGGATCACGGCGCCCGCCCCCGACCGCGCCGCCGCCCGGCCCGACCCCGGGACCGCCACCGCGCTCGTACAGGCCTGCTCGACGCATCGGCGGGTGCGACTCGGCTACCGGTCGGCGGCCGGGTCGGAGTGGACCACCGAGGTCGATCCGTGGGCCGTCGTCGTCCGCCACGGCCGGTGGTACCTGCTGTGTCGCTCCCACCCCAGCGATGCCCGCCGGGCATACCGGATCGACCGGGTCCGCGGAATCGAGGTGCTCGACGAGACCTTCAGCCCACCCGCCGACCTCGACCCGGTCGCCATGCTCGAGGAGCATCTCGCCGTCGGATGGGAGTACGACGTGGAGGTCGTCATCGAGGCCCGCGTCGACACCGCGGCGCGTTGCCTGCCCCGCACCATGGGACGGCTCGAGCCGGTCGATGCCGAGACCACCCGCCTGATCGGCAGCACCAGCAACCCGGTGTGGTACGCCGAGCAGCTCGTGGCCATGCCGGCGGCGTACCGGATCGTGCGGTGCCCCGAGCTCCAGGAGGCCGCGCGGGTCCTCGGGCAGCGGCTGCTGGCGGCGGGCCAGAGCCCACCTCGCTGACCCGGTGCATACGTGGGCGTGCGGGTAGAAGCACGGCTAACCGGTTGCAGGACCGAACGGCCCGCCGAGCAAGATAGGAGGATGCAGCCACATCCCAAGGTGCGCGCCGTGCAGGACGCGCTCGACGCCGCCGACGCCCGGGACGGCTCCGGACAGCCCTGCCAGATCCGGATGCTGCCGGCCGCCGTGCACACCGCCGCGGCGGCCGCCGCCGCGCTCGGCGTCGAGGTCGGCCAGATCGCCAACTCGCTGATCTTCGACGCCGACGGCGAGCCACTGCTGGTGCTCACCTCCGGCGCGCACCGGGTGGACACCGCGCGGGTGGCCGCCGACCTCGGCGTGACCGCGCTGAAGCGGGCCAAGCCGGAGTTCGTCCGGGACCACACCGGCCAGCCGATCGGCGGTGTCGCACCGCTCGGCCACCCCAAGCCGGTACGGACCCTCGTGGACACCGCGCTCGAGGCGTATGCCGAAATCTGGGCCGCCGGCGGGATCCCACCGGCCGTCTTCGCCACCACCTATCCGGAACTGCTGCGGATTACCGGCGCAACGCCGGTCGAGGTGACGTGAACGCCGTCCCCGACCTGGTCACCCTGCACGTCTGGCGGGTCTCCCGCACCGCCGTACCGCGCGCGCTGGTCCGGATGGCGCTCGACCCGCGCCGGCTGCGCGCCACCCCCGGCGTACGGTTCGGCAAGCTGCTGGGCACCGGCACGGGCACGGGCTTCGGTCCCGGGGACGCCGACCCGACCCGGTGGGCCGCACTGGCGGTCTGGGACGAGCCCGCCGCCGCGCGGCACTTCGACGACACGCCCGTCGGCCGGGCGTGGGGAAGGATCGCCCGCGCCGGCGTCCGGCTCGACCTGCGGCCGGTGCGCAGCCGCGGCAAGTGGTCCCGGGTACGGCCGTTCGGCGACCCGCCGGGCGGGCGGACCGACGGGATTGTCCTGGCGCTCACCCGGGCCCGCCTGCGCCCGCTGCGCGCAGCGCGCTTCTGGACGGCCGTCCGTCCGGTGGCCGGCGCCCTGCACGAGGCGCCGGGACTGCTCGCCCGGTTCGGCATCGGCGAGGCGCCGATCGGCTGGCAGGGCACGGTCAGCGTGTGGCGGACCGCCCCCGACCTGGTGCGCTTCGCGTACCGTCACCCGGAGCACCGCGCGGCGATCGACCGTACGCCGACCGAACGCTGGTACGCCGAGGATCTGTTCGCCCGGTTCGCCGTGCGGGACGTCGTCGGTGACCGGACCGTGCTCGGTTGGGCGGCGGGCGACGGCGGGCGACAGATGAGGAGCGGGCAGGAATGAGGCTGGTGCCGTGGAAGCCGGACGATCTGGTCCGGCGGCTCGACGACGTGGTCTCGGTCTACGGCGAGGCGATGGGGTATCGCAACGAACTGCTGGACGCCCGGCGCGGATACATCGCCACGCACGTACGGCGCCCCGGGTTCCGGGCGATCGCGACGCTGACAGCCGAGGGCCACCTCGCCGGCTTCGGTTACGGCTACACCTCGGCGTCCGGGCAGTGGTGGCACGACCAGGTGTACGGCGCGCTCGACGAAAACGCCCGGGCCGCCTGGTTCGCCGACTGCTTCGAGGTCGTCGAGCTGCACGTACGCCCGGCGGCGCAGGGGCACGGGCTGGGCGCCCGCCAGCTGCGCGCCCTGCTCGCCATGGCACCCGGAACCACCACCCTGCTGTCCACGCCGGAGGCCGACGAGGGCACGTCCCGGGCCTGGCGGCTCTACCGCCGCTTCGGCTTTGTGGACGTCCTGCGCGACTTCCGATTCCCCGGGGACGAGCGGGCCTTCGCGGTGCTCGGCCGGCAACTGCCGCTGGCCGCGCCCGCCGCCCGATGAGCCGGATCCGCCTTTCCTGGGTGCTGCTGGGCGCCCTGGTCCTGACGCAGATCTGCTTCCCGCTGACCGGCGGTCCGGGCCGGGCCCGGCTGACCGTGGCCACGGTCGCTCTCGGTTACCTGCTCTCGCTGGGCCACGCGCTGCTGACCCGCGGCCCCCGGGTGGCCGCCGCGCTGATCGTCGTGACCACGGCCGGCGGGTTCGCCGTCGAGGCGATCGGCGTGCACACCGGCGTCCCGTTCGGCGCGTACCACTATTCCGGCGCGCTCGGCGCCAAGCTGCTCGGCGTCCCGCTGGTGATCCCGCTGGCCTGGACCTGGATGGCGTGGCCGGCGTGGCTGGCCGCCGTACGGCTGACCGGGCCCGGCCCGGCGCGGATCGCACTCGCCGGCGTCGGGCTGGCCGCCTGGGACGTGTTCCTCGACCCGCAGATGGTGGCGGCGGGCTACTGGACCTGGGCCGACCCGATGCCCGCCCTGCCCGGCGTGCCGGAGGTGCCGGTCGGCAACTACCTGGGCTGGCTGCTGGTCGCGCTCGCGATGATGGCGCTGCTGTCGTCGCTGGCCGGTCCGGCGGC
>DASVMV010000461.1:0-9888 GCA_036384155.1 Micromonosporaceae bacterium | reverse complement strand
CGCGCGGCGCTCGCGGTGCGGTCGGCCCGCGGATCCCGAAGGGGCCGATTGCCGTTGTGCTTGTGCTGGCCGGCGTGTTCGCCACCGGGGCCGGGTTGGGCCGGACGTCCGGTGATTCGTGGTCGGGGTGGTTGGCCAGCCGGAACGAGCGGCCGGCGGCGCGTGCGACCCCCCCGGCGCGGCCGAGCCAGCCGGTACGGATAACCATCGAGTCCATCGGCGTGGTGGCGCCGGTTCATCCGGTGGGCCTGGCCCCGGACGGTTCGATCGCGGTTCCCGACGTGCACCGGCACAACGAGACCGGCTGGTACGACGGCGGTCCGGTACCCGGCGAGACCGGACCGGCGATCATCGTCGGACATGTCGACACGCGCACCGGGCCGTCGGTCTTCTACCGCCTGCGCAGCGTCCAGCCCGGTTCCCGGGTGGTGGTGACCCGGGCCGACAGCTCGGAGGTCACCTTCGAGATCACGTCCGTCGAGTACTTCGACAAGGGGAACCTGCCCGTGGAGCGGGTGTACGGCGACTACAGCCGGCCGGGCCTGCGGCTGATCACCTGTGGCGGTCGGTGGCTGGGTGGCAGCATCGGCTATTCGGACAACGTTGTCGCCTTCGCGTCACTGGTCGGCGCTGCGCCCTGACCCGGCAGCGGTGGAGTGGCCTCGTCGACCCTCGTACCGGCCACCGGCGCAGCGGCGTCGACCGGCTCGGCGTCGACGACGATCGGGGCATGGTCGGACGGACCCTTGCCCTTGCGGGCCTCCCGGTCGACGTACGCCGAGCGGACCCCCTGCGCGAAGACCTCGGTGGCGTACACGAGGTCGATCCGCATGCCCTTGTTCTGGTGGAACAT
This sequence comes from Micromonosporaceae bacterium, assembly GCA_036384155.1. Classification (GTDB taxonomy): domain Bacteria; phylum Actinomycetota; class Actinomycetes; order Mycobacteriales; family Micromonosporaceae; genus DASVMV01. The sequence continues at coordinate 9,035 of DASVMV010000461.1, read as the reverse complement.
GCCGGCCCGGTAGTCCCAGTAGGTGAACGGGTGGGGACCCTTCATCGGCGTCGGTACGACATCGATGAGGCCAAGCTCGCGGATGGCGGTCAGGGCCTGCCGTTCCGGTGCGGTCACGTGAGTCGAGCCGATGAACAGGCTGGCATCCCAGACGTCCGCGTCGGTCGGCGCGACGTTGAAGTCGCCGCACACCACCAGTTCCCGCCCGCTCCGCAGTTCCTGTTGCAGCGCCGCGCGGAGCGCGGCGAGCCAGGCCAGCTTGTACTCGTAGTGCGGGGAGTCGGGCGTGCGGCCGTTCGGTACGTACACCGACCAGACCCGCAGGCCGCCGCAGGTGGCCGACAGCGCGCGCGCCTCGGGCTCCGGAAATCCCGGCTCGCCCGGGAATCCGACCACGACGTCGTCCAGCCCGATGCGGGAGAGGACCGCCACACCGTTCCACCGCCCGTCGCTGTGGCTCGCGCTGACGTAGCCCAGCTCGCCGACCTCGGCGGCCGGGAAGGCGCCGTCCGGGCATTTCGTCTCCTGTAGACAGACGATGTCCGGGCGGGTGTCGGCCAACCAGGCCAGCAGGCGGGGCAGCCGGGCCTTGACGGAGTTGACGTTCCAGGTGGCAAGGCGCATGTGCACAGCGTGCCGCACCCGGGGTGCGGCGTCAGCCGGTGGGGTTGTCGCCCGGCCGGCCCTGCTCGGCGAGGAAGCGTTCGAGTTCGGCGCCGAGCTCGTCGGCCGTGGGCAGTGGACCGGTCTGTGCGGCCAGCAGGTTGCCGGTGCTGGACCGTCCGCGGGTGAACGCGTCGTACTGCTCCTCCAGTCCCCGCACCAGCCCGGCCGCCTCCTCGTTCTGCGCGATCTGCCGGTCGAGGTCCTGGCGTACGCCTTCGGCGGCCGAACGCAGGGCATCGGTGGGCAGCAGGAGGCCGGTCGTCCGGGACACCGAGGTCAGCAGCGTCTCGGCAGCCGACGGGTATTCGGCCTGCGCCAGGTAGTGCGGCACGTGCACGGCGAAGCCGACCGCAGCCCGGTCCTGCTGGCCGAGGCGGTACTCCAGCAGGTGCCCCGCGCTGCCCGGCACCTGGACCCGCTGCAGCCACGGCTCGTAGCCGGCGATCAGCTCGCGCTTGCTGGCGTGCGCGGTCACCCCGGTGGGGCGGGTGTGCGGAACCGCCATCGGAATCGAATTGAGCCCCACGGTCATGCGGACCCGCAGGTGGTCGACGAGCGCGGTCACCGCGGCGACGAACCGCTCCCACTGCAGATCGGGTTCCGGGCCGGCCAGCAGCAGGAATGGGGTGCCCGCGTCGTCGCGCGACAGGTGCAGGTCCAGGCGCGGGTCGTCGTACGCCTCCCAGTGGTCTTCGAGGAAGATCATGGCGGGTCGGCGGGACCGGTAGTCGAGCAGCTGGTCGATGTCGAAGGTGGCGACGACGCGACTGTCGAGTGCGGCGAGGAGGTGTTCGCGGGCCAGCCGGGTCGCCTGCCCGGCGTCGACGAACCCGGTCAGTGCCTGGATCAGCACCGGCTCACCGAGATCGGATACGTCGTCGGTGAGCGAGAAGAGCTCGCGCGGGTCGAGCACCGGTCAACCTCCTCGGGCGGCAGCGGACGGCCGATCGGCGAACACGGCCCCCGCTCACGTCAAACGCTTCCGTCATCTTCGACCATTCCACCGCGCGGGGCGGGGGCGGGTAGCCCGCGGGTGGGAGCCGTCACCTGCGACCGTACGAGGGGGACTCCACCGTTCAGCCGATGCGACTCTCAGTAGTGCCAGAAGATCAAGACTTTGGTGGTAAATGCCCGTGCGGTCCCGGATAGGTGATTCGTCGTAAATGACCGGCCGGTAACGGCTGGACCTGCGCAAATACACCTGCTGTCGGTCGTCCGGTTTGAAATCAACAAGATGTGACCAGGTTCACATAATCACTATAGGTAGTCGACGATTGGCCTGCCTAGCCTCGTGCAATGCGCGACGACCAGACTCCTGACCCCCAAAGCGGCGCCGCCAGGCCCACCACCCGTTCGGACGATACCCCCTCCTACGAACGGCTAAGCCGGAGCCAGACCGACCGACTTGCGAGCCGGATCGGTGAACTCCGCGATGGCGCCGCACGGGGCGTGTGCACCGCACGGACCGCCGTGGGCGAGCACCTGCCCTCCCTGCCGCAGATCCGGCGGCTGCTCGGACGGCGCTCGCCGGCCCAGGTGGCGACCGCCGCCGCCGTCCTGTGCTGCCTCGGCGCGGGCGTTGGCATGGCGGCCCAGGCAAGCAGCGACACGCCTGGGCGACCGGCCGCTCAGGCATCCCGCACCGGCGAGGACCGGGCGGCATCCCGGTCGTTGGACCGGGCGCCCGCGGCCAACCCGGCGGGCGACGCCGGCGCTGCGGCTATGGCCGACGGAGCCCTGACCGATGAGCAGGCTGCCCCGGCTCCGCCAGCGCCGGACGGCAAAGCCAAGCCGAAAGAGGCCAAGAAGCTGCCGCCGGGTCATCTGGAGTCCGGCCCGGTCGCCGGCCTGTCCGACGTGCAGATGAACAACGCGAAGGCGATCGTCTGGACCGGCGTCGACATCAAGATGCCGCGCCGCGCACTGGAGATTGCCGTTGCGACGGCGCTGCAGGAAAGCGACCTGCTCAACCGGGCCAGCGAGGTGCTGCCGGAGTCGAAGAACCATCCGCACCAGGGCACCGGCTGGGACCACGACTCGGTCGGACTGTTCCAGCAACGGACCAGCAGCGGCTGGGGGCCGGTGGACAAGCTGATGGACCCGGCGTACGCCTCCCAGCAGTTCTACTACGCCCTCATGCGGGTGCCCGGCTGGCCGGGCATGCGGCTCACCGACGCGGCACAGGCGGTGCAGGTCTCGGCGTTCCCCGAGCACTACGCCAAGCACGAGGGGCGGGCCAAGGCGATCGTCAAGGCCCTGACCGACGTCAGCTGACCAAGGTGATCCGGTCGAGGTCGGGAGCCGATGCGTCGTCGTTGCCGTACTCGATCGTGTTGGGCCCGGCGACCAGGTGCACCTTGACCGACACGCGGCCGACCCTGTCGCTCGCGGAGCACGTGACCGCAGCCGCCGTCGCGCCGTTGATGGTGATCACCGCGCGGCGCGTCGCATCGCTGACGTAGTGGATGGTGAGGGTGTAGGTGGCGGACTCGGCGACGGTGATGGGCGCGAACCGTACGGAGTGGACCGCACCGCCGCCGATCCGGCTGACCACCGCACCGCCGGACGCCACCGCCATCGCCTGGATCCGGGTCCGTCCGCCGAGCACCGTCGAGGGCGCCTCCGCCTCGACCGACACGTCCAGTGCAACCGGCGTGGCCGAGGGCGATCCGCCGGATGGCGTGGCGGTGGGAGATGGCGAGGTAGCCGAGGGTGTCGGACTCCCGGTCGGGGACGGTTTGTCGGTCGGTGAGGCTTCCCGCGGCTCTGCCGACGTCGCAACAACGGTCGGCAAGGTCGGGGGCGCTTCTGCCTCGTTGCCCGGTCGGGACGGCTTCGCCTGCAGGGCGACCGCGGTGGCCCCGGCGGCGACGGCCGCCAGCACCAGCGTGATGGCGGCGGCGACGGCGAGGTGGCGGGTGCGCCGGGCCGGTGCAGGAAGCTCCGCGAAATCGTCGGGCGGTACCGCTGGCGCGGCCTCGGGGGGAACGTCGGGCGGTACCGCTGGCGCCGCCTCGGGGGATGCGCCGGGCGGGACCGGGGGAGGTGACGCCGGGGCATCGTGCCGGGCGGACGTTTCGGCTCCGCTTTCCCGCGTCCCGCCCAGGGCCGGAACCGAAACCGTGGGGGCGTCCTCCGGGCGCTGCCCGTCGCCGGGAACGGCCGGCAGCCACCGACCGATCCGCAGCTCTGCGGGCGGCTCGGCGGCGTCTGGTGGCATGCTTACTCCCCGCGACGACAGGGTCGGAACGGCGACGGCGACCCAGGTCGCCGTGACGATACAGCAGAGATCCGACCACGGCGATCGGGCGGCGAAACGCTCGGGCTGCCGTACCGGCTGGCGGTCGGGTCGGCCGGCGAGCTTGACCAGATACGCCACGATGGACCCCCGTGCCCCCGATCCACCCGGGGGGTCCGTGCCGGCATGACCCCGGTCGGGACGGGGTACATCCGGCCCGCCGCCCACCCTCCGGAGGCTCTCGTGACCGAAACCCGCCCCGCCGGGCCATCGGAAGGAAACGGTGGGAGCACGACGCCATCGGACGCCGACCCGGGCGGGGGCGCGCCGCCGACACCGGACGCGCCGGAGGCGCCGCCGGCCCGGCTGTGGGATCGAATGCGGAAGGACCCGCAGTACGCCCCTGAGCACCTGGCCCTCGAAGCGGTACGCCGGCTCGGTCCCGAGGCGCGGGAGTGGGCCGCCACCACCCGCGCCGCCCGTCCCGGAGTTGCACCCGATGACCTGGCCGAACTCGCGATCCGGAGGTTCGTCACCCACTCGCGGCTGTCCGGTGCGGTGTCCGGAGCGGCGGGCCTTCCCGGCGCGGTGGTGGATGTGGGCGTCCTGGCCTGGACCCAGGCCCGGATGGTCCTGCATATCGCGGCGGCGTACGGGCACGACCCACTGCACGCCGACCGGGCGACCGACCTGTTGGTGCTGCAGAAGGTGCACAAGGTCACCGAGACCGCCCGGTTGGCGTTGGGCGTGGCGGCGGGCCGGGAGCGGTCGGCGGCGCTGCTCGGCCGGTCCAACCTCCCCCTCGCCCAGGTGATGCTGCGGCTGGCCGGCAAGCTGGCGCAGATGGCCGGCATCCGGGCCGTGAAGCGAATGGCCGCGAAGGCGATCCCGGGAGCGGCCATCGTGCTGGGCACGTGGGCCAACTCGTCGGCGACCCGCGGGCTGGCGGGTCGCGCCCAGGAGTTCTACCGGCACGGTGGCAACTCGTCCGCCCCGCACCAGCGCCGGTCCTGACCGGTCCGCGGCGGTCTCGCCGACCCGGCTCGACGCCGGCTCCAGAGCCCGCCGGGTTAGGTGCGGGTACCACCGGGTAGTTCCCGAACATGGCCGGGAAGCCACAGCCTCGGGGGGCCAGAGGCACGGTCGGGCATGCGTACAGCGCGCTCAACCTGCGGCTGGTGCTGGCGCTCTTCGGGCTCGTCATATCGGTCGTCTTCGGAGTGCTGGTCGCGCTGGCCGGCTACCCAGTGCCGGCCGTGATCCTGTTCGTCCTGGCCGCGGTGGCGGTCGTCGACCTGGTCGTGATTCAGCGCCGGCGGATCGCGCGGCATCGCGAGGAGGCGCCCGGCGGGCGCCACTCGCTCTTCGAGTAACAGGGGGTACGTCATGTCGATCGCCACCATCAATCCCGCGAACGGCGAGGTGGTGAAGACCTTCGGGGAAATGACCGAGGGGCAAATCGACGACGCGATCGGCCGGGCCGCGGACGCGTTCACCGAACTGCGGAGTACGGGATTCGCCGACCGCGCCCGGTGGATGTCGGCGGCCGCGGACCTCCTCGATGCCGAATGCGACGACATCGCCCGCACGATGACCACGGAGATGGGCAAGACGTACGCGGCCGCCAAGGCGGAGGCGAAGAAGTGTGCGACGGCGGCCCGCTTCTACGCGGTGCACGCCGAGCGGTTCATGGCCGACGAACCGGCGGACGCCCGCGCCGTCGGTGCGACCGGGGCCTTCGTCCGCTACCAGCCGATCGGCCCGGTCCTCGCGGTGATGCCGTGGAACTTTCCGCTGTGGCAGGTCATGCGGTTCGCCGCGCCGGCGCTGATGGCCGGGAACGTGGGGCTGCTCAAGCACGCGTCGAACGTGCCGCAGACGGCGCTGTACCTCGCCGAACTCTTCCGCCGCGCCGGTTTCCCGGACGGGGCGTTCCAGAGCCTGCTGGTCGGCTCGAAGGCGGTTGAGCGCATCGTCGCCGATCCGCGGGTCCGGGCCGCCACGCTGACCGGCAGTGAACCGGCCGGCCGGGCGATCGCTCAGGCGGCCGGCCGGGCGTTGAAGAAAACCGTGCTGGAACTCGGCGGCAGCGACCCGTTCGTGGTCATGCCGTCGGCCGACATCGACCGCGCGGCCGAGGTCGCGACCACGTCGCGCTGCCAGAACAACGGGCAGTCCTGCATTTCGGCCAAGCGGTTCATCGTCCACGCCGACGTGTACGACCCGTTTGCCGCCGCCTTCACCGACCGGATGGCCGCGCTGCGGGTGGGCGATCCGATGGCCGACGACACCGATGTCGGCCCGCTCGCCACCGAACGCGGCCGCGAGGACGTGGAGGCGCAGGTGCGCGATGCGGTCGACAAGGGCGCCCGGGTGCTGTGCGGCGGCCGGCGCCCGGACAAGCCGGGCTGGTGGTACCCGCCGACCGTGGTCACGGATCTCACTCCGGAGATGCGCATGTGGTCGGAGGAGGTGTTCGGCCCGGTCGCCGGTCTCTACCGGGTGTCGTCGTACGACGAGGCCATCGCACTGGCCAACGGCACCACGTTCGGACTGGGTTCCAACGCCTGGACCCGGGATCCGGCGGAACAGGAGCGGTTCGCCGCCGATCTGGACGCGGGCAGTGTCTTCATCAACGGCATGACGACGTCGTACCCGCAGTTGCCGTTCGGCGGGGTCAAGAACTCCGGGTACGGACGCGAGCTGTCCGCGCAGGGCCTGCGTGAGTTCTGCAACATCAAGACGGTGTGGCTCGGCGAGGGCACGGCCGGCGCCGGCGCCGGTGCACACAGCGAGTGAATGCGCCGGGTACACCGGGCACGGACCCGGCTCGGGTATCGGGTCTCCCGGGTACGGGCCAGGGCCGTGACGGTCTACGGCCGGCGCTTCGGCACCGAAGTGCTCCCCAAGCTGGCCGCCGCCAGCGGCTGAGGGGAGCGCCCGCCACGCAATAGGCTGTGGCGCGTGGAGGCGCTGCTGCAGGTCGTCGTCCTGGTGACGATCGCGGTCCTGGGGACCGCACTGGCCCGCCGGCTCGGCCTGCTCGCCCCGATTGTGCTCGTCGTGGCGGGACTGGCGTTGTCGTACGTGCACGGCTTCGGTCAGATACGGCTGGATCCGCGGCTGGTGCTGGTCGGCATCCTGCCGCCGTTGCTCTACGTCGCCGCGGTCCGGACGTCCGTTCCGGCCTTCCGGTTCAACCTGCGGCCGATCCTGCTGCTCGCCGTGGGTCTCGTCGTGTTCACCGCGGTGGCGGTGGGCCTGGCGGTCCATGCCTTGCTGCCGTCGGTGCCGTTGGCGATCTGCATCGCGCTCGGCGCCGTGGTCGCTCCACCCGACGCTGTCTCGGCGACGGCTGTGGCGCGACGGATCCGGCTGCCCCGGCGGGTGGTGACCATCCTCGAGGGCGAGAGTCTGATCAACGACGCGACGGCGCTGGTTCTGCTGCGGGTCGCGGTGGCCTCCGCCGCGGGTTCGGCGGTGGGCTTCACCGACGTGGCGGGCGAGGTTGTCGTCGCCGCCGGCGGTGGCCTCCTCGTCGGCGCGGTCGGTGCCGTGGTCATCGGTTTCCTCCACCGCCGGATCGACGAGCCGCTGCTGGACAACTCGCTGTCGCTGCTCACTCCGTTCCTGCTGACGTTCCTCACCGAGCAGATCCATGGGTCGGCCGTCGTCGCGGTGGTGGTGGCCGGGCTGTCACTCGGTCACCGGTTGCCGGTGCTGATGTCGGCGGCATCCCGGTTGCAGATGGACGCGTTCTGGCGGATCGTCCGGTTCCTGCTCGAAGGGCTGGTTTTCCTGCTCGTCGGACTGCACCTGCGGGAGATCATCGATGAGCTGGAAACGCCGCTGGGGACGGTGGCTGCGGTAACCGCGGCGGTCCTGGCAACCCTGGTCGTTACCCGGTTCTGCTGGGTGTTCGCGGCCGCGTACCTGGTCCGGCTCATCCCGCGGGTGCGCCGCCGCGACCCGTTGCCGCCGCCCCAGTTCCCGGCGATCATCGCGTTTGCCGGAATGCGGGGGGTGGTGACGCTGGCGGCGGCCCTGGCTCTGCCGCTGAAGCTGGGCGGCGGGCGGGAGTACCCGCGCGCACTGTTCGTATGGGTCGCCTTCGCGGTCATCGTGGTCACGCTCGTCGCCCAAGGTGCCACGTTGCCCGTTGTCGCCCGGCTGCTGCGGCTGCCCGCCGACGACCCGACCGCGGACGTGCTGGCCGAGGCGGCCGTGCTGCAGCAGGCCGGTCGGGCAGCGCGGGACCGGCTGGACGCGACCGCCGACAGTGCGCCTCCCGGGGTGGTGGAACGGTTGCGCCAACTGGTCGACCAGCGGACGAACACCGCGTGGGAACGGCTCGGCGGCGACGACCGGGAGACGCCTTCGCAGGCCTACGCCCGGCTGCGGCAGGAAATGATTGACGCAGAGCGGGACGTGATCCGGGCCGCCCGGGACGAGGGACGCATCCCCGAGGAAGTGCTCGTCCGGGCGTACCGGGACCTCGACCTGGAAGAGTCGCTGCTGAGGCGCAGGAGTAAATGATGTCGTGCCCTCACCTGACGGCCGCCGGCACGGCCGAGCCCCAGAGCACCGAGGGCTGCCAGGACTGCCTTGCCGAGGGCGAAACCGAGTGGGTGCATCTGCGGACGTGCCTGGACTGCGGCCACGTGGGCTGCTGCGACTCGTCACCGCACCAGCACGCCACCGGGCACTACCGGTCGACCGGTCACCCCGCCATCCGCTCGGCCCAGCCCGGCGAGTCGTGGCGCTGGTGCTTTGTGGACGAGGTCGTGGGCTGACGGGACCGTTGGGGCAGGGCGGGTTCGGCAGCACAACGCCACCTCGCCGGCACGTGCCGTAGTCAACGGTGGGCCGGTCGACAAGGTCTATCCGACCCCGTAGAGACAGCGGCGGCTTCGCCTGGCAGGCTGCGTGCCATGAGCCTCAAGCTGCGCTCGGCGGCGGTCAGCCACCTGGGCCTCATTCGGAGCGGGAATCAGGACTCGGTGTACGCCGGGCAGTGGCTCATCGCGGTAGCCGACGGGATGGGCGGCATGGCCGCGGGCGACCTCGCCAGTGCAATCACCATCTACGCCATCGCACCCGTGGACCGTCCCACGGCGGACGACGAACTGGT
>DASVMV010000460.1:0-9958 GCA_036384155.1 Micromonosporaceae bacterium | reverse complement strand
CCATGAACGAGCTGACCGAGAACACGGCGTTGCCGGCGCCGGGCGGCCCGTAGCCGGGCGGGCTGGACAGGCCGTTGGCTTCCATGGTCGCCCGGTACGCCTCCAGCAGCCGGATGTGGTACTCCAGCGGCGCGCCCTCGGGGTTGGTGCGACCAAGCGGGGTGGTCGGTTCCGGGCACCAGGTGGTGAACCGCGGGGTGATGCCGCGGGACATGAAGAACTGCAGGCCCTCCGTCGTCGACGCGATGGCCTCGTCGACCGTACGGAAGCCGAACGGCTCGGCCATCTCGACGCCGGCCACGAAGTTGGGGATGACGTTGCGCGGTCCGAAGATCTCGGCCGAGTCGAGGATTCGCCGGTGCCACTCCTCGCGGCCGACGTACCGCTCCTTGCCGGGGCAGTAGAGCTCGAAGAGCCGCTTGTCCCACACCTCGTAGTTCGGGTGGTAGATCCGGATGCCGTAGTCGTGGAACCGCTGCACGTCGGCCCGGGGCAGCGCCTGGGCGACCACCTTGCCGATCCACCGACCCGGGAAGCGCTCCTCGATCGCCTTGGCGTACCGGCCGTAGAAGTCGGCCTCGGCCAACCCGTCGACCTTGCTGGTGACGCTGCCGCCGGTCAACGTGTACGCCTGCGACGCGCCGGCGGTGTCGTACCGGTTGATGATCTCCATGGCTTCCAGCACCTCGTCGACCGGCTTGACCCCGGTGTACGGGCGGCCGGCCGCCTTGTGCTGGCGCCAGTTGTGGTTGATGTCGCAGTACTGGCACTCCTCCTTGGCGCCGAAGTACTGGCAGACCCGGAACACGGTGAGGTAGATCAGGTAGCCCCACTGGATGGTGGGCGCCACCTCCATCACCGACTTGCCGTTGCTCAGCGTGTGCCGGTAGTACTCGGGCATCGGTGGCAGCCCGACGTCGGCGATCGGCCGGTCGTCGAGGAAGAGCCGGAGGACCCCGTCGCCGGCGTCCTTGACCCGGTACGGCGAGGTTGGATTGACCCGCACCGACACAACGGTGCGCCGCAGGTCGTACGGACCGCCGGTGAGCACGATCTCCTCGGGCGGCCGGCGCAGCGCCGCGGTGCCCAGTTCCGGCAGGGTGCGGTGGTCGAACGAGAAGATGAAGTACGACTTGGGCTTGACCTCGCCGTTCTCGTTGTCGGTCAGGGCCGAGTCGTCGAAGGCCATGCCGCCACGCAGCAGGTCCTCCTTGATGACCGCCTCGCGCGGAACGTGCGGGAAGCGCCCCATGAGGTCTTCGATGAGATCAGTCCGGGTCTGCATCCGGCTCCTCGCTTCGCCGCTCGCCACTGCGCTGAGCTACCAGCACACCATTACCCCCGGACGGGCACCGGCCGAGGGGTCACCGCCGTGTCCTCAGCCACGCTACCCGGCCGCCCGGCGGCCGCCACCGGACGCAGGATGGTTGTCGGCCTGGTCCTGGCGGGTCTTGGTCTCGTCGTTGTTGTGGCCGTGTTTATCTCCGCGGTACGCGCCGACGGGTTCCGGGCGGACCGGCATTCGCCGCTCTGGGCCGTGAGCTGGTCGCGCCGGCGCCAGCTCGCGTGGACGATACGACGGGGCGGCGAGGTCCCGGAGGAAGATCTGCCCCTCTTGCGGCACACCGCCGAGCTGCTGGCCGGTCAGCGCTGGCTGATCGGACTCTTCGTCGGGCTGGCGATTATCTACGCCGGCCAGTCTCTGCTGCAGTGGTCGCCGTTCCGGCTGGCGCTCCTCCCCGTGATGGTGTCCCTGTACGCCGTCGCAGTGGTGCTGGCTCTCCGTAACGCGCGCCGGGGCGAGGCGTTCCTCCGCGCCCATCCCGCACCAGGGGAGGATCCGCAAGATCGCGCTACATCCCTGATCTAGTGCGATCTTGTTCCGGGTCGTCGTGACCCGCCGCCTCGGTATCGCCACCAAGGCGCGGCGGCGGCCGCCGGTAGGTCGCCGGCGTCTTGCTCAGCCGGATGGGATTGGCGACCTGCCGGCTGGCCGTGCCGCGGTCCGGGTCGTCGATCTCGACGACCGGCTCGAGTCCCAGGCGCTCCGCGAGGGCGAACGCCTCGCCGAGGTCGTTGATCGGTCCGACCGGGACGCCCGCCGCGGACAGCGTGTCGAACCAGTGGTCGGCACCCGCCTGGACGAGCGCGCCCTGCAGGACGTTCGCCAGGTCGTCGCGGTGCCAGACGCGGGAAGGATTGTCGGCGAAGCGGGGATCGTCGGCGAGCCACGGCAGCCCCAGCACGGTGACCAGCGCCCGGAACTGCCGGTCGTTGCCGACCGCGATCACCAGCGGCCGGTCCGCCGTGGGAAACACCTCGTACGGCGCGATCGACGGATGCCGGTTGCCCATGGGAGTGGGTACGACCCCGGCACCGAGGTAACCCGCCGCCTGATTGGTGAGCGCCGACAGCAGTGAGGACAGGAGGTTCACTTCGACCCGTTGGCCGTGCCCGGTGTGGTCCCGGTGCCGCAGCGCCGCGAGGATGCCCACCGCGGCGTGCAGCCCGGTGATCACATCCACCAGTGCCACCCCGACCTTGGTGGGCTGCCCGGGCTCCGGTCCGGTCACGCTCATCAGCCCGCCGACCGCCTGCACCAGCAGGTCGTAGCCGGGCAGTGCCCCGCCGGCATCGGCGCCGAAGCCGGTGACCGAGCAGTAGACCAGGCCCGGATTGGTGGCCTTGAGCTGGTCGTACCCCAGGCCGAGCCGGTCCATCGTCCCCGGCCGGAAGTTCTCCACCACGACGTCCGCGCGGCCGGCAAGGCGCCGGGCCGCGGCCAGCCCTTCGCGCGTACGCAGGTCCACGGCCGCCGAGCGCTTGTTCCGGTTGAGCCCGAGAAAGTACGTGGCTTCGCCGGCGACCCAGGGTGGGCCCCAGGAGCGGGTGTCGTCTCCGGTGTCCGGATGCTCGATCTTGATGACGTCGGCGCCGAGGTCGGCCAGCAGCATCGTCGCGTACGGGCCGGCCAGCACCCGTCCGAAGTCGGCGACGAGGAGCCCACCCAGGGCGTCGGCGCGCTCGGCTGATGTCATTCCGGCTCGTCCTCGGGGAGGCGGGTGGCTCGGGCGTACAGGTAGCGCTGCTGCGGAAGGCTCATCGTCCGCCGGGCCGCCGCCAGATACGCCGCCCGCGCCCCGGCGGCGTTGCCGGCCATCTCGAGCAGGTGGGCACGGACGGCGAGCAGGCGGTGGTCGCCGGCGAGCCGCCCGTCGTGTTCGAGGGCGGCGAGCCGGCCGAGGCCGGCGGCAGGGCCGTCGACCATGGCTACGGCTACGGCCGAGTTCAACGCCACCACCGGGTTGTCGGAGATCCGCATCAGCACCTCGTACAGCTGCACGATCTGCGGCCAGTCGGTCGCGTCCGCGGTCGGCGCCTCGTCGTGGACCGCGGCGATCGCCGCCTGGAGCTGGTACGGGCCGGTGGGTCCCCGGGGGAGTGCCCTGCTGACCAACCCGACCCCCTCGGCGATGTAGGCGGCATTCCAGCGGCTCCGATCCTGCTCCGCCATCGGGATCAGCGCGCCGTCGGGCCCGGTGCGCGCCGGCCGCCGGGCGTCGGTGAGCAGCATGAGCGCCAGCAGTCCGATCACCTCGGTGTCCTCGGGGAGCAGGCGGTGCACCATCCGGGCCAGTCGGATCGCCTCGGCCGACAGCTCGGTGCGGTGCAGGGTCGGCCCGGACGTGCTCACGTACCCCTCGTTGAAGATCAGGTAGAGCACGTGGAGGACCGCGGCGAGCCGCTCCGCGCGGTCCGGCCCCCGGGGCAGCGAGAACGGGAGCCCGCTGTCCTTGATCCGCTGCTTGGCCCGGGTGATCCGCCGAGCCATGGTCGCTTCGGGTACGAGAAACGCCCGGGCGATCTCGGCGGTGGTCAACCCGCCCACCGCGCGGAGCGTCAGCGCGATCTGACCGGCCGGCGGCAGCGCCGGGTGACAGCACAGGAACAGCAGGATGAGCGTGTCGTCGGTATCCGACGCTGGCCGGTCGGCGGCGGGCGCCAGCCACTGGTCGGGCAGCGCCCATTGCGCGACCCGGTCCTCCCGGCGCTGCCGGGCCTGCTCGCTGCGCAGCAGGTCGGTCAGCCGCCGCGCGGCCACCGTGATCAACCAACCCCGCGGCTTGTCCGGTACGCCGTCGTCCGGCCACTGGGTGACCGCCGCGATCAGGGCCTCCTGGACGGCGTCCTCCGCGGCGTCGAAATGCCCGTACCGGCGTACCACCGCGCCGAGGACCTGCGGCGCCAGCCGGCGTAGCAGGCCCTCGATGTCCTCGCCGGTCACGGCCGTGGCTACACCTCCATCTCGCCGATTCCCTCGGCGAGCGGCCGCACGTCGATGTACTGCTCTACGGTCGGCTCGCTGGGCGGTGGGCATTTGGTGATGCGCGCGGCGATCTCGGTCGCCCGATCGAAGCTCTCACACTCGACAATCGTGTAGCCAGCGAGCACCTCCTGGGTTTCCGGGTACGGGCCGTCGGTCACGACCGGTACTCCGTTCTGCAGCCCCTGGATCCTCCTGGTATGCACCGGGGCGGCCAGGCCCCGGGCGTCGACGAATTCTCCGGAGTCGATCAGCTCCTGGTTCCACCGCCCCATGAACTCGTGCATCGCCGCGACGCTCTCCGGGGACCAGGCGGCCTTGTCGGTGGGCCTTCCAGCCATGAGCTCGTAGTCCTGCTGCGAGGCGTACAGCATGATCATGTACTTCATCGGGGTCTCCTCTCGGTCCGGCACCGAGCCGGTGCTGTCACCAGAGACGTCGGTGCCGCCGTCCCGACCCGGACGTCGGACGAGCAAACTCTAGGACCATTCCTCGAATGGCTCGTCGATCTCCTCGCCGGCGAGGAAGGCCCCGAGCAGGGCCGGCAGCCGGCCGGGGTAGAAGCGGTCGGTGCTGAGCTGTACGTCTGCCGCGGGAAGCCAGCGGTAGTCGAAGTAGTCCTCGTCCTCGAACCCAACCCGGCCGTCACCGACGACCGGTGGCCCGGCCACCGACAGCCGGACCGGCACGATCACCTCGTTGTTCACCCGTCGCGCCCCGCGGTACCTGAACGTCGCCCGCCGCCGCCAGGTCGGTGCGCCAACCTGTTCCGGAGCGATCACCAGGCCGGTCTCCTCGGCCAACTCCCGGATCACCGCGTCGCGGTACGTCTCACCCGGGTCGATCCCGCCGCCCGGCAGTTCCCACCAGGTGCCGAGTTCCGGGTAGGTCGGGTCCCGGGTGTGGAACAGCAGGATGTGGTCGCCTTGGTCGAGGACCACGGCCCGGACGACGTCACGCTCGATGACCTCCACGGCAGAAGGATGTCAGGTGGCAGCTCCCCGGCAAAGCGGCAGACTCCACAGCAGGGGCGATGGGCCGTACGCCCCCTGTTCCTGAGGCCGCAGATGGACTGCGCCTGCGGCCGCCGCGTACTACCTCATCGTGGCCGCGACGCTCGCCGCCTCGCTCGGGATCATCGGCTCGACCCTGCCGCTGTCGCGGCGCATCACCGGCCCGGAGGCCGCCCGCAACGAGTGACCTCCCGGTGCCCGATCAGCTCTCGACGGCGAGCAGGGCGGCGAGCTGGCGCAGGATGGCCGGGCGGGCCCGGTAGTAGACCCACGTGCCGCGCCGGTCTGCGTCGACCAGCCCGGCCTCGCGCAGTGTCTTGAGGTGGTGCGAGATGGTCGGACCGCTCAGCTCGAAGGCAGGGGTGAGGTCGCAGACGCAGACCTCGCCACCCTCGGCGGAGGCGATCATCGACATCAGCCGCAACCGGACCGGATCGCCGAGCGCCTTGAACGCCGGGGCGAGGACCGCTGCGGTCTCGGCCGGGACCCGGTGCTGCGCGAGCGGCGGACAGCAGGGCGTGTCGGCGTTGAGGTGGACGAGCGTGAGCGCCTGGTTCGTCATACCCCCTAGGTTGACGTTTTTCTAATCAATCTGCAAACGTACGGGCGCACCTCAAGGCCGCCCAGCCGGGTCACGGGGTTGTGCCCGGCGATCTTCAGGGCGGCGTCCAGGTCGGGCGCGTCGATCACGTAGCAGCCCGCGATGACCTCCTTGGCGTCCACGAACGGGCCATCGGTCACCACGCCACCGCGGATCGACGGCGCCGTCACGACCGGCTGCAGCGCGAACGCCGCCGCCAGGCAGCCGGACTCCTTTAACTCCTGGCCGTGCCGGTCGTGTACCTCGAGCTCCTCCGGCGTGGCGTCCGCGCTGTGGGCCGAGTCCGCCGCGTAGATCAAAACTGCGTACTGAGCCATCGGGTTCTCCGTTTCACGTATCGGGTTGTGCCCCACACCTCTATGTCGAACGGCCGGCACAGATTCGACAACACCCGCCAAGATCCGCTGCGCCATTTGGCGACCGCATCCCGCAACGCCTGGCTGAAGATCACCGCCGATGCCGCGGGGGTCCGATCATCCCCTTCTAACCCGCCGCCCCCGGCGCCCAGACATATACCCACGGCGGGCCGGCGCCGGCGACCGACTCCAGCTCGTATCCGCCGGCCATGTCGGCGTCGAGTAACTCGCCACCGAACTCCACCCACAGCCAGTTCTGGTCGATCACGTCGGGCGGCACGCCGTGCTCGTCGACGGGCACCAGCAAGGATCGGCCGTCGACCGGACCTCCAACGCACGGCACGTCGACCTTCTCCCACATGCACCGATCATCGGCCGGCTGTCTCGATGGCCAGGGCAGTTCCCCGTTTCCGCTCGCTGCCGCCTCCGGGGCCAGCACCGAGAGCTCATGCACCGCATGGGACACGCCACCATGTGCGCTGCCCTGATCTACGAGCACGCCACCAGCGAGCGGGACCGGGAGATCGCTCGTGCGATGGACGGCCGGATCGCCGCAGCGGGCCGACGCCGGCGGTAAATGGCACGCAAGATCCAAAGTGGGGGCGAGGTGGACTGGCCCAGCTGCCGCGATCATGCGGTCTACCTGGGCCTTCGTGGGTGGAGCGGGCGACGGGAATCGAACCCGCACCGTCAGTTTGGAAGACTGAAGCTCTGCCATTGAGCTACGCCCGCGGGCGCGACCAGCCCGGTCGCGCGGCACCTAGCGTACTGGGTCGGTGGCGGCCGTGCCCGCCGCCCTCCCGGCCGCCGACGGGCCGCCCCCGACCGGCCGCATCGATACCGGCGGGCGGCCTCCGCCGCCGACCGCATAGACTTCTGCTCGCCACGGGGTGTGGCGCAGCTTGGTAGCGCACTCGCTTTGGGAGCGAGGGGCCGTGGGTTCAAATCCCGCCACCCCGACCGTGATCCATCGCCGTGGGTGTCGGGTCTCGCCGGGGCGGGCCGCCGGCTCGCCTACACTCGATGGGCTGAATCACGCCCGCCATGATCAAGAACCCGTGCAAGGAGTACGCCTGTGAAGAGCACCGTCGAGAACCTGAGCCCGACCCGGGTGCGGCTCGCCATCGAGGTGCCGTTCGTCGAGCTCGAGCCGAGCCTACGCAAGGCGTACCGGGAGATCAGCCAGCAGGTCAATGTGCCGGGCTTCCGCCGGGGCAAGGTGCCGGCGGCGGTGATCGACCAGCGGGTCGGCCGCGGGGCGGTACTCAACGAGGCGGTGCAGGAGGCGATTCCGGAGAACTTCCTGGCAGCCGTACGGGAGCACGACGTCAAGACCATCGGCCGGCCGGAGGTGGAGATCACCGAGCTGGCGGACGGCGACATGTTGAAGTTCACCGCGGAGGTGGACGTCCGGCCCCCGATCAACATTCCCGACCTGTCCACTGTCGAGGTGGTGGTCGACGCGGTACAGCTCGACGAGAGCGAGGTGGACGAGCAGGTCGACGGCCTGCGCGAGCGGTTCGCCACCCTCAAGACGGTCGAGCGGCCGGCCCAGAACGGGGACTACGTACAGATCGATCTAATGGCCACCGTCGACGGCGAGGAGGTGCCGGGCGGCTCGGCCAACAACATCTCGCATGAGGTGGGTAGCCAGCAGCTGCTCCCCGGGCTCGACGACGCCTTGGTCGGTATGTCGGCCGGTGACTCGAGGACGTTCGTGACCCAGCTGGTGGGCGGCGATCTGGCGGGGCGCGATGCCGACGTCACGGTGACCGTCCGCACGGTCAAGGAGAAGCAGCTGCCCGAGCTCGACGACGAGTTCGCCCAGCTTGCCAGCGAGTTCGACACGCTGGAGGAGCTGCGCAACGACCTGCGCGAGCGGGTGGGTCGGGTCAAGCGGGTCGAGCAGATTTACGCCGCCCGGGACAAGGCATTGCAGCAGCTCGTCGAGGCCGCCGAGGTGCCGGCGCCGGAGAGCGTCGTACGCGAAGAGGTCGAGCACCGCAAGCAGGCGATGATCGACCAGCTCGAGCGGATCGGCGCTTCGCTGGAGGAGTACCTGGGGGCCGAGGAGAAGACCGAGGAGCAGGTCGACCAGGAGCTGTCCGAAGCCGCCACCGAGGGCGTGAAGGTCCAGCTTCTGCTCGACGCGCTGGCCGACGCCGAGGACATCCAGGTGTCCGACGACGAGTTCGGGCACGAGATCGTGCACCGCGCCCAGCGCGCGGGAATGGCACCGCAGCAGTACTACGACCAGCTGGTCCGGTCCGGCGCCGCCGGTGCGGTCTTCGGCGACGTCCGACGGGGCAAGGCGCTGGCCTCGGTCCTCGAGCGGATAAAGATCACCGACTCGGCGGGCAACCAGCTGAGCCTCGAGGAGCTGCGCGACCAGGGCGCCGACGAGCACGACCACGGATAACCACGGGACGCCGCGGACCCGTAGCGGCCCGCGGCGCTTACCGATCCGGTTCGGGTACGCCGCTGCGCTCCTGCGCTCACAGCGAACAGTGCCCGGAGTGGGAGGCTACGGTCCCGGTCACCGGTTAGTGTCGGTCGTGAGACGGACGTTCCGGCCGGGGCTCATCGGCCGGAGGAAGCACGGCGAAGGGCTGCCATGACCGGAATGCACATCCCAGCGATGCCCCTTCGGGCGATCGAGGCCCGCGGCGGGGACAATCTCAGTGGCAACCTCGACGATTCGGTCTACAACCGGCTGCTCAAGGAGCGCATCATCTTCCTGGGCAGTGAGGTGACCGACCAGGTCGCCAACCGCATCTGCGCGCAGCTGCTCCTGCTGGCTGCAGAGGATCCGGAGCGCGACATCAATGTCTACATCAATTCGCCGGGCGGCTCGGTCTACTCGGGCATGGCGATCTACGACACCATGCAGTTCGTCACCAACGACGTGGCCACCATCGCGATGGGGATGGCGGCGTCGATGGGTCAGCTGCTGCTGTGCGCGGGGGCGAAGGGCAAGCGGTACGCGCTGCCCCACGCCCGGATCATGATGCACCAGCCGTCGGGCGGAATGGGTGGCACGGCGGCGGATATCGCCATCCAGGCCGAGCAGATGCTCTACACGAAGCGCATGTTCCAGGAGCGGGTGGCGTTCCACACCGGTCAGGGCGCGGAGCAGATCGAGGCCGACTCCGACCGCGACCGGTGGTTCACCGCAGCGGAGGCCAAGGACTACGGCTTCATCGACCACGTGATCTCCGGAGCGGCTCAGGTACCGGCCGGCGCCGGCACCCGCAACTGAGGAAGGCGAGATGACTGACCTGACCCTGCCGCCCCACCTGGCGGCGGTGCACAACCGGTACGTGCTCCCGTCCTTCGTCGAGCGCACGTCGTACGGGATCAAGGAGTCCAACCCGTACAACAAGCTCTTTGAAGACCGGATCATCTTCCTCGGGGTACAGATCGACGACGCGTCGGCGAACGACGTGATGGCGCAGTTGTTGACGCTGGAGGGCACCGATCCCGACCGCGACATCATCATGTACATCAACTCGCCGGGCGGCTCGTTCACCGCGATGACGGCGATCTACGACACCATGCAGTACGTCCGGCCGGACATCTCGACCGTCTGCCTCGGCCAGGCGGCCAGCGCGGCGGCCGTACTGCTCGGCGCCGGGACCAACGGCAAGCGGATGGCGCTGCCCAA
>DASVMV010000459.1:0-3312 GCA_036384155.1 Micromonosporaceae bacterium | reverse complement strand
CCCCCCCCCCCCCCGCCGGGTCTGGACGAGGCATCGGGGGGGGCGCCTCGCCCAGAGGAGTTTGGCTCAGCCCGCAGGCTTGAGCCCGTACGCCCGCACGATGGTCTGATCGATCGCGTTGCCCGCCGCATCGACGGCGTTGACCCGCAAGGACGCCGCGCCGGAGGTGGTAGCGGCCTTCGGGTGGTTCAGCACGGCCTGCCGCTTGCCGTTGCCGAGATCGATCAGTTGCACCGTCTGCCAGGTGGCGCCGTCGTTGAACGATGCCCAGGCCTTCACGGTGCTGATCGCCGGTCCGGTGACGCCTTCCTGGTGCCCGACGGCGAGGGTGAACGTGTACGCCGTACGCTCGGGCGCCCGGTTAGTCAGATCGACCGGCAGGTCGTAGTCGACCTGCAGCAGGGGCAGCAACTCCCGTCCCGAGGCGGGTGTCGCCGAGGTGAAGGTCCACGTCGTACTGATGTCGGTCGAGTACGTCCACCACGGCGCGGCTCGCTTCTGCCGGGATACCAGCCGGTACTGCGCCGACCCGGGCACCGCCGGATAGGTGCCGATCGCGTACCCGCTCTCGCCGAGCACCCGGTCACCGGTGTACAGCGTCGTCTGGGCGGTGTCACCCGGGAAGCCCCAGCCGCGGCGCTGTTCCGGATCGACGTACGGGAAGACGTGCATGGTGAACTCGTCACCCTCCCGGTACGCCGGCGAGCCGACGTCCTCCCAGCCGGTCAGTCCGGCGGGGATGCCGGGCCGGAGAACCTGCTTGAACCAGCTCTCGCTGGTCTGCTCGGCCGGCCGGTACGAGACCGGCACCCCGTCGAACTCTCCGTCGAACGGATAGTTGGCCCACCCCAGGTGCCACCACCAGGTGTCGGGATCGGCGCTGACCCACTCGGTGCGGTGCAGCGGCCGTACGAGCGGACGCGCCCCGCCGAACAGGAAGGAGGCCCACGGCCGGATGGCGAACTTGATGTCCTCGCCGAGCACCCGCTCGGTGCCGCCGTGGTAATCGGCCTCGACGCGGGCCGTGTTGCGGCTGTCGATGGTGTAGGACTGGTCGTCCGCGATCCGTTTGAGGTTGGGCAGCCACAAGTCGTACTCGTACGGGCTCACCTCGGTGCCGGACCAGTCGAGGGCGGCGGTGCCGCCGTTCATCGCCGCCACCAGCCGCAGGCCGACCTCCTGGTCGAGCGTGAACGCGGGGATGGGCACCGTCCCCGGGTCGCCGGCATACACGTACAGCAGGCCGGGGACGTTGTTGAACAGCAGGATGGCGGAGGCGCCGGCGTTGGCGGCGTTGCGCACCTTGTTGACGAACGTCACGCCCGCGCCGCGCGACACGAGCACCACCTTGCCGCGTACGTCGAGGTTGGCGTAGTCCTCGGGCCGGCCGTACCCGGCGTACACCATCTCGGACCGGTAGCTGCCGTCCACCCTCGGTGAGTTGATCATGAACAGGGGGTCCAGAGTCATCTTTTCCGGCTTGGTCACGGTCATCTGGATCGGCGGGGCGATCAGGGTCCACTTGCTGTAGAACTCGAAGTCGCCTTCGGTGACCTGCGGGCCTGGCACTGCGTAGCCCTCATCGATCGGCGTGCCGAGGGTGAACGAGCTGTCGAAGCTGAACCCGTCCAGCGACCGGTGGTAGCCCAGTTGCAGGTCCAGCGGCGCACTCGGCTGCTGGGTCTTCGTCGTTATCTTCTTCGCCGGCCGGGCGTCGAGCGTGACCGTCATGTTCCGGTCTACCCGCAACTGCGGCTGGCCGACCACCGCCGACGCCAGGGCGTACACGTTGGGCGCGTCCATCGTGAAGACGTAGCCCATGAGGCTGTACGTGCCCGGCGGCACCCGGAACGTCGGCGTCACGCCGCCCCGGTAGTACTTGGTCTGGAAGCCCCGGATCGCCGGGCCCCACAGCTCCACCTGGCTGATGCCGTCGGCCGGCCGCCCGTCCTTCGCGATCGCCGGCACGGTGAGGTTGTACATCTCCGGCTCCACGTACGCGCCGACCGACGTCCGCACGACGATGTCGCCGGACGTGGCGGTCAGCGCACCGCCGTAGAGGTCCATCGCACCGGCCATCGGGTCGACCCGGACGGTCACCGAGGCCGTCCCGCCGGCCGGTACGGTCACCCGCGGTTGGCTGACGGTGAACATGCCGTCCTTCGCCGCCCCGGTCTCCTTGCCCCGCACGGTCAGGGCCAGGTCCAGTGTCACGTCGGCTGCGCCGTCGTTGCGGTACGTCACGACCCGCTCGGCCGGAGCCTGGTCGACGTGCGGGTAGCTGAAGTAGCCGAGGCTGACCGAACCGGGCTGCGCGTACACCGGCTGGGCGAACGCGCGGGCCACGTCGACCCGGCCGGAACCCTGCTCGTAGGCCGAATAGTCCGCCGGCTTGGCCGTCGAGACCAACCGATCCTTCAGCTGCCGGTTCGTGTAGCCGCGGTACTTCTGGGCCAGGATCGCCGCCGCCCCGGCCACGTGCGGGGTGGCCATCGAGGTGCCGCTGAGCTGGGTGTAGACGCCATCGATGACCGGGCCCAAGGTGGTGCCGGCCGCCCGTGCGGCGACGATGTCCACGCCGGGAGCGGTGAGGTCCGGCTTGATGCCGTAGTCACCAAGCCGCGGGCCGCGCGCGGAGAAGTTGGCGAGGACGTCCTCCTTGGTCACTGCGCCCACGGTCAACGCCTCGTCCGCCCAGGCTGGGCTGGAGATCGTCGAGTCACCGGGCCCGATGTTGCCCGCCGCGACCGCGAACAGAATTCCGGACGACCGGCTGAGCCGGTCCACCGCCTGCACCAGCGGGTCGTTGCCGTCGCTGGGAGCGTTCGTGCTGAGGCTCATGTTGGCCACCGTCGCGCCCTGCGTGGCGGACCACTCCATGCCCTCGATGATCCCGGAGAACTCGCCATAGCCGGCCGAGTTGAGCACCTTGGCGTTGATCAGGCTCGCGCCCGGTGCGACGCCCTTGCGGGCCCCCCCGGAGGCCGCCCCGCTACCCGCCACGATGGACGCGACGTGCGTGCCGTGCCCGTAGTGGTCGAGAGTGTCGGAGTCGGTGGAGAAGTTGGCCGCCGCCACGACCTTGCCGGCGAGGTCGGGGTGGGTGGCGTCGATGCCGGTGTCCAGCACGGCCACCTTCACGCCGGTGCCGTCGAAGCCCGCCTGCCAGGCCGCCGGCGCGCCGATCTGCGGCACGCTGTCGGCCAGGCTCACCCGGGCCTTGCCGTCCAACCAGATCTTCTCGATTCCGCTGGCGGCCACGGTGCCGCCGGCGCGCGGACTGACGGTGCCCTCGGCGTCCGCCGCGCCGCC
>DASVMV010000458.1:0-15070 GCA_036384155.1 Micromonosporaceae bacterium | reverse complement strand
GCGGGCGGGGCCTCAGGCACCGGTGCCGGGCCGCTGCTCGCGCTGATCGGCGGTCTGCTCACCGCGGTGATCCTCGGCTACCTGCTCTACACCAGCGCGGTACGGATCAACCTCAGCACCTTCTTCCGCTGGACCGGCGTCCTGCTGATCCTGGTCGCCGCCGGGATCCTCAAGTACGGCGTGCACGACTTCCAGGAAGCCGGTGTGCTGCCCGGTGAGGACCGGCTCGCCTTCAACATCACCAACGTGCTCGACCCGAGCACCTGGTATGCCAACGTGCTGGCCGGAATGTTCAACATCACCCCCGCGCCCACCCTCCTCGAGGTGGTCGCCTGGGTGGCGTACGCGGTGCCCGTGCTCGTGCTGTTCCTGATGCCGGTCAGGCGGCGGCCGAAGCGCGCCGCAACCGCCGACGCGGCTGCCCCGGCCCCGGCCGCCTGACCGGTCTGGAGTTTCCTCGTGCACCTGAGTCGTCTCCTCCTGCCTGCCCTGGGCGGCCTGGTCGTCGCCGGCGCCGTAGGCTGCGGCACGGATACCGGGAAGACCGCTGCGGCCGACGACTCGATCAAGGTGACGGCCGGCGACACCGCCTGCCAGGTCTCCCGTACGGACCTCGAGGCCGGCACCCACACCTTCGAGGTGACGAACTCGGGCGGGAAGGTCACGGAGTTCTACGTCTACGCGGCCGGCGACCGGGTCATGGGCGAGGTGGAGAACATCGCTCCCGGCCTGCGCCGCGAACTCCGGGTCACGTTGGTCGCTGGAACGTACGAAACCAGTTGCCGGCCCGGCATGAGCGGCCGGGGCATCCGGGGCGCGCTGACCGTCAGCGGCTCGGCCGCACCGGTGACCGACGATGCGGCTCTTGCCGAAGCGGCAGACAGCTACCAGCGGTACGTCCGCAGCCAGACCGGCGCTCTGCTCGACAAGACCGGCGAGTTCGTCGCCGCGGTCAAGGCCGGCGACGCCGCGAAGGCCAAGGCGCTCTACCCGGTGACCCGGACGTACTGGGAGCGGATCGAGCCGGTCGCGGAGATCTTCGGCGACCTCGACCCGAAGATCGACGGGCGCGAGGAGGTCGTTCAGGAGGGCATGGAGTTCACCGGCTTCCACCGCCTCGAGAAGGATCTGTGGACGACCGGAAACATCGCCGGCTCCGGCCCGATCGCCGACCGGCTCATGGCTGACGTCAGGGCCATCGTCGCGAAGGCCAACGCGGAGAAGCTCAACCCGGTCCAGCTCGCCAACGGGGCCAAGGAACTACTCGACGAGGTGGCCACCGGGAAGATCACCGGTGAGGAGGAGCGCTACTCCCACACCGACCTGTGGGACTTCCGCGCCAACGTCGAGGGGTCCACGGCTGCGGTGGCCGCGCTGCGGCCGGTGCTGCAGAAACGGTCGCCCGACCTGGTCACGACGCTGGACCGCGAGTTCGCCAACGTCGAGCAGACGCTCGGCAAGCACCGGGCAGATGGGGCCGGTTGGAAGCTGCACACCCAGTTGTCCCAGGCCGAACTCAAGGAACTGTCCGACGCCGTCAACGCGCTGGCTGAGCCGATCAGCAAGGTCGCCGCGGTGGTCGCCAGGTAGCCGGCGGTCCGGCAAGCGGGGGAGGTTAGGACGTGACGGAAAACCGGGTCTCCCGACGCCGGGTGATCGCCCTCGCCGGAGCGGGAATCGCCGGCGTGGCCGGCGCCGCCGCCGGTGCCGGTGCGCTCGTCCGCGCCGGGGACGCCCCGGCCGGGGACGCCCCGACGGCGGGCTCGGTGCCGTTCTACGGCGAACACCAGGCGGGCATCACCACGCCGGCGCAGGACCGGCTGCACTTCGTGGCGTTCGACATCGTCACCAGAGATCGCGACCGGCTGGTCGCGCTGCTGCAGGAGTGGACCGAGGCCGCCAGCCGGATGACCGCGGGCAAGGACGCGGGCGTCGTGGGCGCGGTCAACGGGACCCCGGAGGCGCCGCCCGACGACACCGGCGAGGCGCTCGGCCTGCCCGCGTCCGGTCTGACACTCACCGTCGGCTTCGGTCCATCGCTGTTCCGGGACGCCGCCGGCCGCGACCGGTTCGGCATCGCCGACCGCCGTCCGGCCGCCCTTGCCGAGTTGCCCCGCTTCCCCGGGGACGCCCTGCGGCCCGAGATCTCCGGCGGTGACCTGTGCGTGCAGGCGTGCGCCAACGACCCTCAGGTCGCCGTGCACGCCATCCGCAATCTGGCCCGGATCGCGATGGGCGTGGCGAGCGTCCGGTGGTCCCAACTCGGCTTCGGGCGTACGTCGTCGACCTCTCGCGCGCAGGCCACTCCGCGCAACCTCTTCGGATTCAAGGACGGGACCGCCAACCTCAAGGCGGAGGAGGCCGACCTGCTGCGCGAGCACCTTTGGGCGCAGCCGGGGGACGGGCCGGCCTGGATGGCGGGCGGGTCATACCTGGTGACCCGCAAGATCCGCATGATCATCGAGACCTGGGACCGCACCTCGCTCGCCGAGCAGGAGGCCATCGTCGGGCGGAGCAAGGGGAGCGGCGCTCCGCTCGGCAAGCGGGGCGAGTTCGAGCCGATCGACTTCGATGCGCGGGGTGACGACGGCGAGCCGGTCGTACCGTCCGGCGCGCACGTCCGGCTGGCCCACCCGGACCACAACGGAGGCGCGCGGCTGCTGCGCCGCGGATACAACTTCGTCGACGGCTCGGACGGACTGGGTCGGCTGGATGCCGGCCTCTTCTTCATGGCGTACCAACGGGATCCGCGCCGGCAGTTCGTGCCGATTCAGAAGCAACTCGCCCGCCACGACCGCATGAATGAGTACCTCCGGCAGGTGTCCAGCGGGCTCTTTGCCTGCCCGCCCGGCGTACGCGGGCCCGGCGACTTCTGGGGCCGGGCGTTGTTCGCCTGACGTTCCCATCGCTCGTACGGGTAACGGGACAGCCACGGATCGACCCGCGTGACATCGATTTCGGGCGGCCGGCGCGTCCTCCGGGCAGAAACGGCGAGTTTCCTCTCGGCGAGCTGGAGGTGCCAGCATGGGTCTGTCCGCCGCTGTCCCGGCGGCCAAGCTGACCAGCAGCGCGACCGAGCCGCTGGTCGCGGCGCGTGGACTCGTGAAGCTCTTCGCCGGGCGCGCCAAGGCCGGGGGCCGGGGGACAACCCGGGAGGTGCCCGCCGTACGGGGGGTCTCGTTCGACCTGTGGCCCGGCCGGACGATGGCCCTGATCGGCGGACCGGGGTGCGGTAAGACCACGACGGGGCGTCTGGTGGTCAACCTCATCCGGGCCACGGCCGGGCACGTGTACTACCGGCGCCGGGACATTCTGCCGCTGTCCCGGCGCCAGATGTGGCCGCTGCGGCGCCGCATGCAGATCATCTTCCAGGACCCGTTCGCCTCGCTGGATACCCGGATGGCCGTGAACGACATCGTGGCCGAGCCGCTGCGGATGCACGGCATGTACGAGCCAGCGGAGTGGGGCCGCGCCCGGGTCCGGGAACTGCTGCGGATGGTCGGGCTCATTCCCGAGCACGGCAGCCGCTACGCGCACCAGTTCACCGGCGGCGACCGCCAGCGGGTCGGCATCGCCCGGGCGCTGGCGCTGGGCCCGGAACTGCTGGTCCTGGACGAACCGGTGGCGGGGCTCGACGGTCCCATCCGGGACAGCGTCGTCGGGCTGCTGACGGAGCTGCAGGCCGGGCTGGGCCTCACGTACCTGGTCATGGCGCAGGACCTGGCCCCGCTCCGCGATCTCGCCCACCAGGTTGCCGTGATGCGGCAGGGTCGGATCGTCGAGACCGGGGCCTTGTGACAGGCCGGTGAGAGGCCCCGACGGCTGGCCCGTCGACCGGCTCTCTCCGGTCGCCCGCAAGATCCGACCGCGGCGTATTCGCACCTTGCCCCGGCTGGATGAAATATTGGTCACATGAGAGCCCGGGTACTGGTGGTCGACGACGACCCCGCGCTGGCCGAAATGCTCGGCATCGTCCTGCGCAGCGAGGGATTCCTGCCCTCGTTCGTCGCCGACGGTGAGCGCGCGCTGGCCGCATTCCGCGAAGGACGGCCGGACATCGTGCTGCTCGACCTGATGCTGCCCGGCATGAGCGGCATCGACGTGGCCCGGGCGATCAGGTCCGAGTCGGGCGTGCCGATCGTCATGCTGACCGCGAAGAGCGACACGGTTGACGTCGTACTCGGGCTGGAATCGGGCGCCGACGACTACGTGGTCAAGCCCTTCAAACCGAAGGAACTGGTGGCCCGGATGCGGGCCCGGTTGCGCCGGGGCGAGGATGTTGCGCCGGAGACGCTGACGATCGGACCGCCAAGCAACCAGATCAACATCGACGTGCCGGCGCACACCGTCACCCGGGACGGCGAGGAGGTCAAGCTCACTCCCTTGGAGTTCGATCTCCTGGTGGCCCTGGCCCGAAAGCCGCGCCAGGTCTTCACCCGGGAGGTGCTGCTGGAACAGGTCTGGGGCTACCGGCACGCCGCGGACACCCGCCTGGTCAACGTGCACGTGCAGCGGCTCCGAGCCAAGATCGAACCCGATCCGGAGCGCCCGGAGATCATCCTGACCGTGCGGGGCGTGGGCTACAAGGCGGGCACCGGATAGCCTGGGTGCACTGTGACCAGCCTCCCGGCCGCCGCCACCGCGCTCACCACCCGCATGCGCTCCGCGGGGCGGGCGGCGTGGCGCATGGTGCTGGGGCGGGCGATGGCGCTGGGCGCCCTCGCCCGACAGACGTGGCGGCGGTCGCTCCAGGCCCGGGTCGTGACGATCACTCTGCTGGCCTCCAGCCTGCTCGTCGGCGGCTTCGCCTACCTCGTCGCGACCCAGAGCACCAACATCCTGCTCGACAGCGCCAAGGACGCGGCGCGGGCGCGGCTCAACAACGGCGCCAGCTATGCCGCGGTCCAGCTGAGCGTGCACGAGAACCCGTACGACTCGAAGCTGCAGGGGACGATCGAGCAGATCGCGGAGTACCTGGGCGGCGGTAACGGCCAGCAGCCCGGCGGCGACGTGGTCGCGGTCACCGCGGCCAACTATCCGGCGTTGCGGCCGGCCAGCTCACCCCAGGTGGACAGCTCTGCCGTGATCAGCCCGGAACTGCAGCAGAAAGTGGCCGTCCTCGGCCACCGGTCGTGGCAGATCCGCACCCTCGACCTGGAGCACGGGCACGGGCCGCAGAAGTACCTGACCTACGGCGAGCCGGTGCCGACCCGGTTCGGCCACGTCGAGTTGTACTACCTGATGCCGTTGACCGGGCAGGACCAGGCGGCGACGCAGATCCGCACGATCGTCCTGGCGACCGGCCTGACGCTGGTGATCCTGCTCGGGGTGCTGGCGGCGCTGGTGACGCGGATGGTGGTCAGCCCCGTACGAGCGGCGGCACGCACCGCCCACCGGCTGTCCGCCGGGCTGCTCGACCAACGGATGGAGGTCAACGGCGAGGACGACCTGGCCCGACTCGCGGCATCGTTCAACCAGATGGCCACCAACCTGCAGCGCCAGATCGTCCGGCTCGAGGAGATGTCGCGCCTGCAGCGCAGGTTCACCTCGGACGTGTCGCACGAGCTGCGGACGCCGCTGACCACCGTACGGATGGCGGCTGACCTGATCTTCACCGAGCGCGACGAGTTCGACCCGACGGTTGCCCGCAGCGCGGAGCTGCTGCAGGCCGAACTCGACCGGTTCGAGAGCCTGCTGACCGACCTGCTTGAGATCAGCCGGTTCGACGCGGGGTTCGCCGTGCTCGACGCCGAGCCCACCGACCTGGTGCCGGTCGTGCACCGGGCGATCGACAGCCTGGAGAGCCTGGCCGCCCGGCTGGGGATTCCCCTGCGGGTCAGTCTGCCGGACGAGCCGGTGATCGCCGAGGTCGACCCCCGCCGCGTCGAGCGGATCCTGCGCAACCTCGTGGGCAACGCGGTGGAGCACGGGGAACACCGCCCGGTCGACGTGACGCTCCGCGCCGACGAGTCGGCGGTGGCCGTGACGGTCCGCGACCACGGGGTCGGCCTGCGGCCCGGCGAGGAGAAGCTGGTGTTCAACCGCTTCTGGCGGGCGGACCCATCCCGGGCGCGGCAGACCGGAGGCACCGGCCTCGGGCTGTCGATCAGCCTCGAGGACGCCCGCCTGCACGGCGGGTGGTTGGAGGCCTGGGGCGCGCCGGGCCAGGGGGCGCAGTTCCGCCTCACCCTGCCCGTCCGGGCCGGCGACCGGCTCACCGCGTCGCCCCTGCCGCTCGTGCCGGCCGATGCCGTCCTGTCCCCTCCGGTCAACGGCGCGGCAATACCGGGTCGCCAGCGCACCCCGCTTCCCGCGCCACCGGCGGGCAACGGCGCACGACCGGCGGAGGTGGGCCGGTGAGCCGCCGAAGGCTGCTCGCCCTCGGCCTGGCGGTAGCGCTGCTGACCGCGCCGGCCGGCTGCGGGATTCCCGGGCACACCGACGTGCGCGTCGACGGTGGTGGCCACCTGCCTGGTGCGGACTCGGGCGGCGTCGTCGGCCGTGAGCCACCCAAACGGAAGGACAGCGGCGACGAGGTGAAGCCATTCGCCCTGAACTTCCTGAACGCCGCCGCCGGCGAGGCCAGCACGGCGTACGAGCGGGTGGCCGACTTCATCGCCCCGAGCAGCCGGAACCGGCTGGAAGCCGGGGAGGACTGCGCGATCAACGTCGTCCGGCTGGACGAGGAACGGAATCTGACTGTCACCACCCGCGAGGGCAGCTCGACGGTCAAGATCACTGTGGAACAGGTCGGTGTGCTGTGCCCCAATGGCGAACTCCAGCCCCTGGTGAAGCAGCAGACGACGTACACCTTCGTGGTCGGCAAGATGACGACCGGTGACGTCCGCCGCGCCGACGCCGACGCCGATGGCCTGTACGTGTTGGACCCGCCGCCGGTGCTGCTGATGACCGTCGACGCGCTGGCCAGCTACTACGACCAGCTGACCATCTACTTCTGGAGCAAATTCGGGCGCCAGTTGGTGCCCGACCTGCGATACCTCCCGCGCAGCGTGCCAGCCGGGCGGCGGGCCACCGAGGTGCTCGGTTGGCTGACCGGCGGCCCGGCCGACTGGCTGAAGGGAAGCGTCAACGGGTTCCCGCGCGGCACCAAGCCGATCGGCAACGTTCCGGAGAATGACGGCCGGCTGGTCGTCAACCTCGCGATCGACCTCGAGCCCGTGGCGCAGGACACACAGCTGAAACAGCTGGGCACCCAACTCGTCTGGTCGCTGAGCGAGGTCTATCCGGAGGGCCGCCTCGAGCTGATGATCAGGGACCAGAGCCGCGCGGTCTTCGACGTTCAAGAGCAGAAGCAGCTGAACCCGGTGTATCCAGTCCAGGGCGCGGTGGCCAGGTACAGCATCCTTGCCGGTGCTATCTACCGGGTGGTCGAGGCAGGGGAGGTCGCCGACTCGCCGCCACCGGTCGCTCCGGCGCAGAACCGGGAGATCGTGGCCGCGGATCTCACCCGCAGCGGCGCCACGGTGTCGGCCGCGCTGGTCACTACGACCGGCCGGTTGCGCGTCGGTTCCGGGCGGACCACCGTGGAACGGTTCAACGTCAGCCCGAAGGCATACCGGCAACTCGGCCAGCCGTCCTGGCTCCGGTCCACGGGTTCGCCCAACCCGGTTGGTCTGATCACCGCGGCGGGGCAGCTCTACGTGTTCGGCTCCTACGCGACACTGACCGCCCTTCCCCTGTCCGGTGCGTCGGGTCCGGTTTCGGCCGTCAGCTCCGGCCTGGACGGCAGGCGGGTCGCGTTCATCGCAGGCGGCAACCTGTACGTCGCAGCGCTGACCGGCGTCGACCAGTCTTTGGGGGTCGGGCAGGCGAGGCGGGTGCCCACGTCCCTGCGCCGGCCCGCCGCGGTCGCCTGGAGGGACGAGAACACACTCGTTGTTTCCGGGCAGGACTCCCTTGGGCAGGCCGCGCTCTACGACGTGACCGTTGACGGGGCCGTGGAGTCGGCCAGCGTCGAGGACCTCGGTGCCGCCACCGTCGAACATCTCGTCGCCGCCCCGTACAACCCGGTCCGCAACGAGAACCCGCAGGTGATGTACGAGGCCAACGGCACAACGTGGAGCGCCGACTCGGCGGGGTCCAGCCGGATCGACGCGAGTCAACTCGTGGGTGTCAAGGATCCGCTGTCGGCCGGCCGGGTACAGCCGACCGCGCCCTTCTTCCAGTACTGATGACCGCGACCGGCCTGTGGGGTGACCTGGCCGACCTGGTGCTTCCGGTGGACTGTGCCGGCTGCGGGGCGAGTGCTCGACCCCTGCGGCTCGGCTTCTGCGTCGACTGCATGGCTGTCCTGGCGGCTCTGGATCCCCGCTCGGTACGGCCCGACCCGGTCCCACCGGGCCTACCGCCGTGCACCGCACTAGGCGGGTACGACGGCGCGTTGCGCGAGGCCCTGCTGTCGTACAAGGAACGAGGCCGACACCGGCTGGCCCGTCCGCTCGGCCGGCTGCTCGCCGATGTGGTCGTACGGGCCGTCGGGCCGGAGCCGGTACTGCTGGTCCCCGTGCCGGCCACCGGGCGGGCCGCTCGGCAGCGGCACGGCGACCACCTGCGCCGCCTCACCTCGTACGCCGCCGGCCGGTTGCGGGCGGCGGGGCACGCAGCGGTGGTCGTGCACCCCCTGCGGGCGCTGCCGCGCGCCGACTCGACCGCGCTCGATCGGACCGCCCGGGCGGCCGCGGCGGCGCACGCCTTCCAGCTCCGTCCGGGGCGGATACCGGCCCTGCGGCGGCTGGTCCCGGGCAGGTCCGTCGTGGTACTCGACGACATCGTCACGACCGGCGCGACGCTCGCGTCGGTCGCGAACCTGCTGCGGGCGGCCGGAGTTCCGGTGGCGACCGCCGCGGTGCTCGCCGCGACAGAGCTCCGACACGCTCCGTAATCGAAGGCGATGCGAGTTTCCCCCGCTTGTGCGGTATCAGCCAAACTCCTCGAAACGGCCTTGCTCAGTAGGGGTGACGGCACTGCCCGCAGGAGTTAGCGTCGATTCACCAGGGGTACAGGGTTTCCCAACCTGCCCCCCTGGCCCGAAAGGAGGCGCATTCGGCACGTCCGGTCGATTACAGAGGGTCATCGATGTAACCGGCCGGTTTTCTTCGATATGGACCGATCCGATTCGTGGAGGAGGTCACGGGTGGACATCGTGGTCAAGGGCCGCAACGTGGAAGTGCCCGACCATTACCGAGTGCACGTCGCAGAGAAGCTCGCGAAGATCGAGCGCTACGACAACAAGATCATCCGGGTTGATGTGGAGCTGTTCCACGAGCGCAATCCTCGCCAGTCGGACCACTGCCAGCGCGTGGAGATCACCTGCGTCTCGCGGGGTCCGATCGTTCGTGCAGAGGCCTGCGCCAAGGATTTCTACAGCGCCCTCGATGCCGCGATTGCCAAACTCGACACCCGCCTACGCCGGGCCGCCGATCGGCGCCGGGTGCACCGGGGCCGGCATGCGCCGGTGTCGGTCGCCGCGGCCACGGCCGGCCTGCCGGTAGCCGGGTTCGACGACTCGCCGGTCGCAACGGCGCCGGCGCCGGTAGCCCTCGACGGCGGCGAGCCGTCGTTCGGCACGGTCGAGGAGTACTACGACGACCAGCCGTGGCACATCGTGCGGATGAAGGAGCACTCGGGCGAGCCGATGACCGTCGACGACGCGCTCTTCCAGATGGAACTCGTCGGCCACGACTTCTACCTGTTCCAGGACAAGGAGTCCGGACGGCCCAGCCTCGTCTACCGACGCAAGGGTTACGACTACGGGATCATCTCCCTCGCCGTCGTCTGACCCACGCGTCGCTCGCGTCGATCTAGGGCGAATCGTCGTGATCAGAGATCAACTAACGACCTTATGCCCTAGATCGACGCGGAGGTGCGGGAGGGGCGGGCGGACGTGAGGTCGCCGGGTAGGAGGGCGAAGAGTACGTCGTCGACCCGGCCGCCGCCTGTCGACGGCAAGCGGTCGCGTTGGAACCCCTCCCGCCGGAAGCCGGCCTTCTCCAGGACGCGCTGCGACCCGACGTTCGTCGGCAGCGTGCCGGCCACGAGCCGGGCGATGCCGACCGTCCCGAATGCCCACCGGGCCACCAGCCGCGCCGCCCGGCTGGCGTAGCCGCGGCCACGCCAGCCGGGCAGCATGCTGTAGCCGATCATGGCCTGCCCGGTCTGCGGTTCCTGGTAGTAGAGCCCGATGTCGCCGGCTACCGCACCGGTCGCCGCGTCCTGGATCACCAGGTCGGCCCGCTCACCGGCCAGCCAGCGGCTCGCCGAGTGGGCGCACCGGGCCTCGATCTCGGTCCGGTCGGGAGCCACCGGCGGCACGCTGGTCGCCACCACGTCCGGCAGGCTGTGCAGTTCGTAGATCGCCTCCACGTCCTGGGCGGCGAGCGGCCGCAGCGTGACCACTCCGTCCGTGAGCTGCCCGCCGGGCAGATCCGGCAATAGCCGGCGAACCGGTCCGGGCGGATCCGACGCGAGCCGGGCCCATAGGACGCGGTCGTGCCGGCCGCCCTCGGGGCCGAGTACTGCGCCGCGGCGGACGCCCTCCCGCTGGAACCCGGCGGCCAGGGCCACCCGCTGGCTCGCGACGTTCTCCGGGTGAGTCAGCAACTCCAGCCGGGACAGCTCCGCACCGAACGCGGCCGCCGCCAGCAGGCGGGTCGCCTCGGTCGCCACGCCGCGGCCGCGAGCCCACGGCGCGACCCAGTAGCCCACCTCGCCCTGCCGGCGCACCGGGACGAGGTGGTTGATCCCCACCGCACCGAGCAGGCGGTCGGTCGCCGGATCGGCGATGGCGTACGCCGCACCGCCCTCGCGCCAGGCGGTGGGGGAGCCTTCGCCGATCCACCACCGGGCGTCGGCCTCGGTTACCGGATGGGGCAGCAGCGGCAGAAACCGCCGGATCTCGGGATCGGCGCACGCGGCGACCAGATCCGGTACGTCCGAATCGCGGTAAAGCCGCAGCCGCACCCGTTCGCCCTCGATCGGCTCGGGCTTCACGCCGTTGTCTCCTCTCGCACCAGCGCTCCGACCCGGGCGTCCATCCGCCGGCCGCGGTAGTTCAGTGCGGCGCGGGCGGTCCCCTCGTGCCCGAAGCCGGCCTTCTCCGCGGCCCGGCGGGAGGCCTCGTTGCCGACGTACGCCCGCCACTCGATGCGGACCAGCCCCAGCGTGGTGAAGCCCCACTCGCAGAGGGCGGCCAGCGCGGCCGGCGCGTACCCGCGTCCGCGCGCCGACGGCGCGACCAGGAACCCGACGTCACCGACGAGTGGATCGCTCCAGGAGATCCGGAGCTCGATCGAGCCGGCGAACGCGTCCGTGGCGTCGGCGATCGTGTAGACGGCGCCCTCGCCGGCCGCCCACCGCAACGGTGTGCGCGTATCCACGAAGAACCGGGCGTCCGCCGGCCCGTACGGATCGGGGAGGGGGATCCACCGTTGCGACTCGGGGTCCCGGCAGGCGGCGACGATCGCGTCGAGGTCCCGGTGCTCCGGCCGCCGCAGCGTGACGCCCCCAGCTCGGAGCACCGGCTGCATGCCGCAGAACACCGAGGCTCGGCGTGCCTCCACGGAGCCCCGGCCGCAGCGCCGCTCGTCGACCGGGCGGTCGAGGTCGGCGGGCAGCAGGGATCCGATCCACCCATCGCTCGTGCCCTGCGGGTGCGGCTCCGCGAGCCGCATCCGGCCGTCGAGGACGAAGCCGGCCCGCAGGGCGACCAGGCGCGAGGCGTGGTTGCCCACCTCGGCCTGCCACACGATCCGCTTCAGCGCCAGCATCTCGAAGGCCCAGCGGGTCACCGCGCGGGTGGCCTGTACGGCCACGCCCCGACCGCGCGCCCATGGCGCTGTCCAGTAGCCGACCTCGGCCCAACGTCCGGACCGGTCCATGGTGACGAGGCCGCATGAGCCGAGCAGGTCACCGGTGGCGGCGTCACAGACCGCGAACGGTGCCCCGGCCCCCTCCGCCCAGGCCTTCGGAGCGATCACCGTGACGAAACCGGCCGCATCATCCGGGCGGTACGGGGACGGAACGGTCGTCCAGCGCTGGATGTCCGGATCCTGGCAGGCTCGGTGGACGGCCTCGGCGTCCTCGGCCCGCCAACCGCGCAGCAGAAGCCCGTCCACGATTAGCTCGGGGGGTTCCATGGGGGCCATCCTGCCGGAGGTTTCGCGCAGCGCGTAAGCCGATTTATCCCGACGCATGCCTGTTCTGACCTGATATTTCCGTTTCGTTGCCGCCGGTCCCGGCCGTGCGTGACGGCGACGTCCGGCGGGTGCCTACGATGGTTCGGCAGACTGTCTAGGGAGCGTAGATCCGTGTCGATTCTGGAAAAGGTCCTCCGCGCGGGTGAAGGCCGCCTGCTGCGCCGGCTTAACGCGATCGCGACCGCCGTCAGCTCGATCGAGGACGACTACGTCAACCTGACCGATGCCGAGCTGCGGGCCCTGACCGACCAGTACCGGCAGCGGTACGCCGATGGCGAGTCGCTCGACGACCTCCTGCCGGAGGCCTTCGCGACCGCGCGCGAGGCCGCCTCGCGGGTTCTCGGGCAGCGGCACTACGACGTGCAGGTGATGGGCGGTGCCGCGCTGCACTTCGGCAACATCGCCGAGATGAAGACCGGCGAGGGCAAGACGCTCACCGCGGTGCTGCCGGCGTACCTCAACGCGCTGTCCGGCCGGGGCGTGCACATCATCACGGTCAACGACTACCTCGCCCAGCGCGACGCCGAGTGGATGGGCCGGATCCACCGCTTCCTCGGCCTGACCGTCGGCGTGATCCTGCCCAACCGCCCCGCAACCGAGCACCGCGCCGCGTACGAGTGCGACATCACGTACGGCACCAACAACGAGTTCGGCTTCGACTACCTGCGCGACAACATGGCCTGGTCGAAGGACGATCTGGTGCAGCGGGGGCACAACTTCGCGATCGTCGACGAGGTCGACTCGATCCTCATCGACGAGGCCCGTACCCCGTTGATCATCTCGGGTCCGGCCGAGCACTCCGCCCGGTGGTACACCGAGTTCGCCCGCGTGGTCGACCGCCTGCAGTCGGGCAAGGACGGCGAGGGCGACTACGAGGTCGACTACGCCAAGCGGACCATCGCGGTCACCGAGCGCGGCGTGGCGAAGGTCGAAGACCGGCTCGGCATCGACAACCTGTACGAGTCGGTCAACACCCCGCTGGTCGGTTACCTCAACAACGCGATCAAGGCCAAAGAGCTCTACAAGCGGGACAAGGACTACATCGTCAGCGACGGCGAGGTGCTGATCGTCGACGAGTTCACCGGCCGCATTCTGCACGGCCGGCGCTACAACGAGGGCATGCACCAGGCCATCGAGGCCAAGGAAAGCGTGGAGATCAAGCAGGAGAACCAGACTCTTGCCACGATCACGCTGCAGAACTATTTCCGCCTGTACGAGAAGTTGTCCGGCATGACTGGTACGGCGCAGACCGAGGCCGGCGAGTTCAACAAGGTCTACAAGGTCGGCGTCGTGACCATCCCGACGCACCGTCCGATGATCCGGGTCGACCGGTCCGACGTGATCTACAAGACCGAGCGGGCGAAGTTCAACGCCGTTGTGGAAGACATCGCCGAGCGGCACGCGATCGGTCAGCCGGTGCTGGTCGGCACGGTGTCCGTGGAGAACTCGGAGATCCTTTCCCAGTTGCTGCGCCGCCGGGGCATCGAGCACGCCGTGCTCAACGCCAAGTTCCACGCCAAGGAAGCCGAGATCGTGGCCCAGGCGGGGCGCAAGGCCGCCGTCACGGTCGCCACCAACATGGCCGGCCGGGGCACCGACATCCTCCTCGGCGGCAACCCGGAGTTCCTCGCCGCCAACGAGTTGCGGCAGCGCGGCGTCGACCCGGAGGAGAGCCCCGACGACTACACGAAGGCGCTGGAAGAGAGCATGCCCAAGTGGAAGCAGGCGTGCGAGGAGGAGGCCGACGAGGTCGTCGGGGCCGGCGGGCTGTACGTGCTCGGTACGGAACGGCACGAGTCGCGGCGCATCGACAACCAGCTGCGCGGCCGATCGGGCCGGCAGGGTGACCCCGGCGAGTCCCGCTTCTACCTGTCGCTTCAGGACGAGCTGATGAAGCGCTTCCGGGCCGGTGCGGTCGAGGCGGTCATGGAGCGCCTCAACATCCCGGAAGACGTTCCGATCGAGTCCAAGATGGTCACCCGACAGATCAAGAGCGCGCAGGCCCAGATCGAGGGCCAGAACGCCGAGATCCGCAAGAACGTCCTCAAGTACGACGAGGTGCTCAACAAGCAGCGCCAGGTGGTCTACGCCGAGCGGAGGCGCGTGCTCGACGGCGAGGATCTGCACGAGCAGATACGCCCCATGATCGACGACGTCGTCGGGGCGTACGTCGACGGCGCGACCGCGGACGGCTATCCCGAAGACTGGGACCTCGAGCAGCTCTGGTCCAGCCTCAAGCAGCTCTACCCGGTCGGCGTGACGATCGAGGACCTGGAGGACGAGGCCGGCGGCGAGCGGAGCGGCCTCGACAGCGACTTCCTGCGTACCCGACTGATCGAGGACGCGCACGCCGCGTACGACCGGCGGGAGGAGGAGCTCGGTGCCGAGGTGATGCGCCAGCTCGAGCGGATGGTGCTGCTGCAGGTCATCGACCGCAAGTGGCGCGAGCACCTCTATGAGATGGACTACCTGCAGGAGGGCATCTCCCTGCGGGCCTACGCGCAGCGCGATCCGGTGATCGAGTACCAGCGCGAGGGCTACGACATGTTCGCCACCATGATGGACGGCATCAAGGAGGAGACGGTCGGCTTCCTGTTCAACGTGGAGGTGCAGGTCGAGCAGCCGCAGCCGGCGCCGGAGGCGGCCGAGGAGGTTCGCCTGCTCGACCAGCCGGTGGAGATCCGGGCCAAGGGACTGGCCCGGGCGCCGCGGCAGCAGGGGCTGCAGTACTCGGCGCCCACGATTGACGGCGAGGCCGGCTCCGGAGCGGTGGCCGTGCAGGGGCCGGAGACCGCGGCGCCGGCGCTGGGCATTGGCGGTCCGGCCGCCGCTCCCCACCCGCCGGCCGTGGGAAG
>DASVMV010000457.1:0-11195 GCA_036384155.1 Micromonosporaceae bacterium | reverse complement strand
CCGTGCGCCATCCCGCTCTCCTCCCGCTCGCCGTACCTGGCAGGCGATCGTCCGCCGCCTGCCACACGGTACTGGCCGCCGCGGCGCGCCGTGCGCCCCGTGCCCTGGGTACTCCGGCTTGCGGGCGAGGCGGTGGCGGATGCAGTTACCGGTAGTGCGGTTCACCGGGGAGACGGGCGCTGGCCGCCGCGTTGTTCCTCGGGGTGTCGCCGCCCGGAAGTCCCGCGCTCGGCACCGCGGCGTTCGGCGTGCATCCCCTGCTGGGGCGACGGCGTGACCGGCCCCGTCCGCGTGGTGCTCGCCGACGACCAGGTGGCGGTTCGGGCGGGCCTGGCGTTGATCCTCTCCGCCGCCCCGGGAATCGAGGTGGTCGGGCAGGCCGCGGACGGTGAAAGCACCGTGGCACTGTGCCGGGCGCTCCGGCCCGACGTGGCCGTACTGGACGTGCGGATACCACGCCTCGATGGGATATCGGCC
Organism: Micromonosporaceae bacterium; assembly: GCA_036384155.1. Lineage (GTDB taxonomy): Bacteria > Actinomycetota > Actinomycetes > Mycobacteriales > Micromonosporaceae > DASVMV01. Next base: position 10,718 of record DASVMV010000457.1, on the reverse strand, counting down.
ACCCGCGAGGTCGTCGCCGCGAATCTGGCCGATGTCCTGGTGCTCACCAGCTTCGACCTCGACGAGTACGTCTTCGCCGCGCTGCGGGCCGGCGCGGCCGGCTTCCTGCTCAAGGACGCCGACGCCGACGTCCTGGTCCAGGCGGTCCGCACGGTCGCGGCCGGCGACGGGATCATCGCGCCTGCGGTGACCCGGAAGCTGATCAGAGCCTTCGCCGCCGCGTCACCGGCGACACCCGTCGCCACCCGGGACGCGATCGCCGCGCTGACGCCTCCCGAGCAGGCCGTACTGGCCTGCCTGGGACTGGGGCTGTCCGATCTGGAGATCGCCGAACGCCGGGACATGGCCGAAAGCGCGACCAAGACCCAGGTCAGCCGGATTCTGGCAAAGCTGGGCCTGCGGAGCCGGGTGCAGGCGGCGATCCTCGCCGAGGAGACCCGACCGCCGAGCTGAGGCCGGCGGAACCCGGATCGGACGGCCGCACCCACCGGTGCATCGCCCGGGCGAGCAGCGGCACCACCCCGCAGCCGAGCAGCCAACCGCCGAGCACGTCCGCCGGCCAGTGTGCCAACAGGGCGATCCGGGTGCCACCGACGAACGCCGCCACCGCCACCGCGGCGATCACGGCGACGGCCCGCCCGACGCGGCCCACCCGCGGCCACAGCAGCAGCACGGCCGTCAGCCCGGCCGCCGTCGCGTTGGTCGTGTGCCCGCTGGGAAACCCGTTGCTGTGGATCACGACGAAGGCATCCGTCGGACGTGGGGCGAGCAGGAGCAGGTGCATCAGGCTCCAGAGCGTCGGGACGAGCGCCGTGACCGCGGCGCAGAACGCCGCCGCACGCGGTTCCCGTCGAACCGCCAGCAGCACCGTGGCGAGCAGGCCGGCGAACAGGAACGGGAGGGTGGCGGCGATGTCGGTGGCGACCCGGAGCGCCGCGACGAGGCCGGGACGCGACGTGCCGTACGCCCGGAAGGCGTCGCTCACCGCCACGTCGAACCGGTCCAGCGGCGGCCACGGGGCAACGACCATGGCGAGCAGCGCGACGAACCCGCACAGGCAGAGCAGCGGGAGGGCCAACGGAGGACGCGCGGGCATCGCAGAATCATGACATGCCGGGCGCGCCGCGCTCGCCGGGTCATGACACGCTGGCACCGTGGGTGAGGCTGGTGGCGGTGAGCTGACGGCGACGCTCCGCCGGATCGAGCGGTCGGCGGGCGCGCTGGCCACGGCCAGTGTCGCCCGGATGGACGAGACCCTTCCGTGGTTCCGCGGCCTGCCGGCCGACCAGCGGTCGTGGGTGATGCTCGTCGCCCAGGCAGGCGTTCGGTCGCTGGTCGAGTGGCTGCGCCAGGGCGGCGGAGCGGCGGCCACCCAGGCCGGCTCCGATGAGGTGTTCGCCGCGGCGCCGAGCGCGCTGGCCCGATCCATCAGCCTCCAGCAGACCGTCGCCCTGATCAAGGTCACGATCGACGTGGTCGAGGAGCAGGTGCCGCACCTGGCGGCCGCCGGCGAGGAGCGGTTGCTGCGCGAGGCCGTGCTCAAGTTCTCCCGGGAGATCGCCTTCGCCGCAGCGCGGGTCTACGCCCGGGCCGCCGAGTCCCGAGGTGCGTGGGACGCCCGGTTGCAGGCGCTGCTCGTCGACGCGCTGTTGCGCGGCGACACGCCCGACGTGGTGGCAAGCCGAGCGGCGGCGCTGGGCTGGGCGGACGCCCCGCCGGTCGCGGTCGCGGTCGGCCACTCGCCGGGGGGTGAGGTGGGCGTCGTGCTGCACACCGTCTACCGGATGGCCCGCCGAATCGGCGTCGAGGTGGTCGGCGGCGTGCACGGCGACCGGCTGGTCGTCGTACTCGGCGGCGCCGCCGACCCGCTCGCCGCGACGGAGAAGCTCCTGTCCGGGTTCGGCGCCGGTCCCGTGGTGGTGGGGCCCTCGGTGCCGACCCTGGACGAGGCGACCGACTCGGCCCGGGCGGCGCTGGCCGGCTTCCGCGCCGCTTCCGCCTGGCCGGCGTCCCCGCGCCCGGTGCTGGCGTCCGATCTGTTGCCGGAACGGGCGCTGGCCGGCGACTCGGAGGCGCGGCGGTCCCTGCGCCAGGACGTGTTCGGCGCGTTGGTGCGCTCCGGTGGCGAGTTGCTGGAGACGCTGGACGCGTTCTTCGCGGCCGGGGGTGTACTGGAGAGCGCCGCCCGGTCGCTCTTCGTGCACCCCAACACCGTGCGGTACCGGCTGCGGCGCATCGCCGACGTCACCGGGTACTCACCCACGACGCCGCGGGACGCGTTCGCGCTGCGGGTGGCGTTGACCGTCGGTCGCCTTGATCGGGCGGGGCCCAACCTGCCGACGTCCGGCTGATCGCCTCTTTGTAGGGATCCTCCAAACGTCATAGTGTGGTTTCGTACCATCCAGCAAGCACGTGACCGACGAGTAACCCGCAGAGTCAAAGACGTGCTCGCCGTCATCGCCCCCGGCCAAGGCTCGCAGAAGCCCGGCTTCCTCGCCCCCTGGCTCGACCTTCCCAGCACGGAGGCCCGGCTGCGCTGGTGGTCCGCGCTCGCCGGCGTCGACCTGCTGCACCTCGGCACGGCGGCCGGCGCCGACGAGATCAAGGACACCGCGCGGACCCAGCCGCTGCTGGTCGCCGCCGCGCTGCTCGCGGCCGAGCACCTTCCCATGTACGACGTGACCGTCACCGCCGGGCACAGCGTCGGTGAGCTCGGCGCGGCGGCACTTGCCGGCGTCCTGCCCGCCGAGGCCGCGATCACGCTGGCCGGCGTACGCGGCCGGGAAATGGCCGCGGCATGCGCCCTGGAACCGACCGGCATGGCTGCCGTCCTGGGCGGCGATTCCGACGACGTGCTCGCCACGATCGAGCGACACGGCCTGCACCCGGCGAACCGCAACGGCGGCGGACAGGTGGTGGCGGCCGGCGCGGCCGACCGCCTGGAGAAGCTGGCTGCCGAACCGCCGGCGCGGGCGCGGATCATCCCGCTCCCGGTGGCCGGCGCCTTCCACACCCCGTACATGGCCCCGGCCGAGCAGGCGCTCGGCGCCATCGCCGCCGGCATCACGCCCACCGATCCCAGCCGGATTCTGCTGTCCAACCTCGACGGGGCGGCCGTCAACCACGGACGGGAGACGCTCCAGCGGCTGGTCCGGCAGGTGACCGCCCCCGTCCGCTGGGACCTGTGCATGCGCACCCTGGTCGACCTCGGCGTCACCGGGGTGCTCGAGCTGCCGCCCGCCGGCACGCTCGCGGGGCTGATCAAGCGAGAACTCGGGGTGAGCGCGAGGAGCGCAGCGAAGCGGAACTCCGCAGTCGCGAACGAAGAGATCAGGGCCACCGGCGTACCGGAGATCGTCACGCTGAACACCCCGGACGATTTGCCGGCCGCGCGCGATCTCATCGCCCGGCACGGCGCCCCGCCCGGCCATGAACCGGCCATCCACTTCCGGGTGGTGGTCGCCGCGAACGCCGGCACCTTCACGCCGGCGGACGGGCTCGCCGAGGGCGACACGGTCACCTCCGGCCAGGTGATCGGCCACGTCAACACCCGCCAGGGCGCGATCGACGTAGCGGCGCACGACGGCGGAATGCTTACCGCATGGCTCGCCGACGACGACGACCCGGTGGCACCGGGCCAACCCCTCGCCCGCATCGGAGGACACGGGTGAGTGAGCGAAGCGAACTCACCAGTCAGCTCAGCAGCGGGCGCGAGCGCGCCACAGCGCGCAGCGCGGCGAGCGCGAGGAGCGCGAGGAGCGCAGCGAAGCAAGCCCCGCAGTCGCGAACGGAAGGCAGGCACAGTATGGCATCGCGCATCGCCGCCCTCGGGCACTACCAGCCGTCGCGGGTGCTCACCAACGACGACCTGGCCCGGATGGTCGACACCAACGACGAGTGGATTCGCGACCGGGTTGGCATCGTGACCCGGCGGATCGCCGATACCGAGACCGTCGCCGACATGGCGTCCGCCGCGGCCGCCAAGGCGCTGGCCAACTCGGGACTCGCTGCCGCCGACATCGACCTCGTCGCGGTCGCCACCTGCTCGTCGGTGGACCGCAGCCCCAACGTGGCCTGCCGGGTGGCCGCCAAGCTCGGCATCACCGCGCCCGGTGCCTTCGACATCAACACCGCCTGCTCAGGCTTTTCGTACGCGCTCGGCACGGTCGACCACGCGATCAGTGCCGGCGCGGCCCGCAACGCATTGGTGATCGGCGCGGAAAAGCTCTCTGACTTCACCGACTGGACCGACCGGTCCACCTGCATCATCTTCGGCGACGGGGCCGGCGCCGCGGTGGTCACGGCCGCCGATGCGGGTGAGGAGCCCGGCATCGGGCCGGTGGTGTGGGGGTCGGCGCCGGAGCGCAGTGAAGCCGTACGCATCGAGGGCTGGCGGCCGTACATCCAGCAGGAGGGCCAGGCGGTCTTCCGGTGGGCCACGACCGCCCTGGCCCCCCTCGCGCTCGAGGCTTGCGAGCGGGCCGGCGTGGCACCGGAAGACATTGCGGCATTCGTGCCACACCAGGCGAACGCCCGGATCATCGACGGGATCGCCAAGCGGCTCCACATGCCCCAGGCGGTCATCGCCAAGGACATCGTCGAGTCGGGCAACACCTCCGCGGCCAGCGTGCCGCTGGCCCTGTCGAAGCTGGTGGAGCGGCGGGAGGTGCCCTCGGGGGCGCCGGTCCTGCTCTTCGGCTTCGGCGGCGGCCTCACCTACGCCGGGCAGGTCGTCCGCTGTCCCTGACCCGCCCGGTCAGCTACCGCACCCATCCAGGAGAGGAACCAAACCCATGACCCGTGACGAGATCATCGCCGGCCTCGCCGAGATCCTCGAAGAGGTCGCCGGTGTCAACCCGGACGACGTCGCCGCGGAAAAGTCCTTCACCGACGACCTCGACGTGGACTCGCTCTCCATGGTGGAGGTCGTGGTGGCGGCCGAGGAGAAGTTCGGTGTGAAGATCCCCGACAACGAGGTGCAGAACCTCAAGACCGTCGGTGACGCGGTCTCCTACATCGAGGCGCAGTCCTGAGATGAGTTCCACCGACGTCGTCGTCACCGGGCTCGGCGCGACCACCCCGTTGGGCGGGGACGTCGCGTCGACCTGGGACGCCATGCTCGCCGGCCGCTCCGGGGTGGGTCCGCTCACCCAGGAGTGGGCGGCAAATCTTCCCGTACGGATAGCGGCCGAACTCGCGATCGAACCAACCGAGGTGCTCGAGCGGGTCAAGCTGCGGCGGATGGACCGGTCGGAGGCCATCGCCATCATCGCAACCCAGCAGGCGTGGGCGGATGCCGGGCTGGCCGATGCGGGGCTCGACCCCGAGCGGCTGGCGGTCAGCCTCGGCTCCGGCATCGGTGGCGCCCAGACCCTGCTCGCCCAGGACGACATCCTCGAGGCCTCCGGCGCCCGCCGGGTGTCTCCGCACACCGTCCCGATGCTGATGCCAAACGGACCGGCCGCGTTCGTCGGTCTGCAGGTGGGCGCCAAGGCCGGCGTGCACTCGATGGCCAGCGCCTGCGCGACCGGGGCCGAGGCGCTCGCCCTCGGCATGGACATCATTCGCGCCGGCCGGGCCGACGTGGTGGTGGCCGGCGGCACCGAGGCCGTGGTGCATCCGCTGCCGATCGCCGGCTTCGCGTCGATGCGGGCCATGTCGACCCGCAACGACGAGCCGGAGAAGGCGTCTCGCCCGTGGGACAAGGGCCGCGACGGGTTCGTGCTGGGCGAGGGCGCGGGTGTCATCGTCCTCGAGCGGGCCGACCACGCCGCCGCGCGCGGTGCGCGGGTCTACGCCCGGCTCGCCGGCGCCGGGATCACCTCCGACGGGTACGACATCGTGCAGCCGCATCCCGAGGGCGTCGGTGCGGCGCGGGCCATCGCGAAGGCGATCGCCAACGCCGGGGTGGCGAAGACGGACATTGTGCACGTCAATGCACACGCCACGTCCACACCGGTCGGCGACATGGCCGAGATCGTGGCCCTGCGGGCGGCGCTGGGTGACCACCCGGTGCTGACCGCGACCAAGTCGATGACCGGTCACCTACTCGGCGCCGCCGGCGCGCTGGAGTCGATCGCGACGATCCTCGCGATCCGCGAGGGCATCGTGCCGCCCACGATCAACCTGGACGATCCCGACGACAAGCTCGACCTCGACGTGGCCGCACACAAGGCGCGCCAGATGGATATCCCGGCCGCGCTGAACAACTCGTTCGGCTTCGGCGGACACAACGTGGCTCTCGTCTTCACGCGGGCCTGAGCGAGCCTTGGAGGCTGTCGTGACCCTCACCTCTGCGCCTGTCGACACCGCTGTCGCGGACTACCGCGACCCGGAGGTCCGGCTGCGGTCCCTCTTCGACGCCGGTTCGCTGCGGCTGGCGATCCCGCGCGACGCCTCGGGTGTGCTGTGGGCGCGGGGTGACGTCGACGGCACGCCGGCGATCGCGTTCGCCACCGACGCCACCAAGATGGGTGGCGCGATGGGCATCGAAGGGTGTCAGCACATCGTGGACGCCATCGACGCGGCCATCCGCGAGCGGGTGCCGGTCCTGGGCCTCTGGCACTCCGGCGGCGCGCGGCTGGCCGAGGGGGTCGTGGCGCTCGACGCGGTCGGCCAGGTCTTCGCGGCGATGGTCCGCGCCTCCGGCCGGGTGCCGCAGATCTCGGTGGTGCTCGGTCCGGCCGCCGGCGGCGCCGCCTACGGCCCGGCGCTGACCGACATCGTGGTGATGAGCGGCGCCGGCCGGATCTTCGTGACCGGTCCCGAGGTGGTCCGGAGCGTGACCGGCGAGCAGGTCGACATGGAGCGGCTGGGCGGTCCCGAACCGCACGGCCGGCGCTCGGGCGTGGTCCACGTGACGACGAAGGACGACGAGTCGGCCATCGGCGAGGCCCGCCGGCTCGCCGAACTGCTGGGCCGGCAGGGCCGGTTCACCCCGGCGGACGTACCGGTCAACGACGACGGCCACGACCTGGCGGCGCTGATGCCGGCCCAGGCCAACCGGGCGTACGACGTCAAGCCGGTGGTCAAGGCGCTGCTCGACGAGCCGGGCGTGGAGTTGCACGCCAAGTGGGCGCCGAACGTGGTCACGACGCTGGGCCGCTTCGCCGGCCGGACCGTCGGCGTGATCGCCAACAACCCGCTGCGGCTGGGCGGATGCCTCGATGCCTCCAGCGCCGAGAAGGCGGCCCGGTTCGTGCGGATGTGCGATTCGCTCGGCGTACCGCTGATCGTGCTGGTCGACGTGCCCGGCTACCTGCCCGGCCTGGGCCAGGAGTGGGACGGCGTGGTACGCCGCGGCGCCAAGCTGCTGCACGCCTTCGCCGAGGCCGTGGTGCCGCGGGTGACGCTGGTGACCCGCAAGGCGTACGGCGGCGCGTACATCGCGATGAACTCCCGCTCCCTGGGCGCGACCGCGGTCTTCGCCTGGCCCAGCGCGGAGGTGGCGGTGATGGGCGCCAGCGCGGCGGTGAACATCCTGCACCGCAAGAAGCTGGCAGCCGCGCCGCACGAGGAGCGGGAGACGCTGCGGGCGCAGCTGATCGAGGAGCAGACCCGAGTGGCCGGCGGCGTCAACCGGGCACTGGAAATCGGCGTCGTCGACGAGGTGATCAAGCCGATCGAGACCCGGCGGCGGATCGCGGAGGCCCTGGCCGCCGCCCCGGCCGCCCGAGGCGCACACGGCAACATCCCGCTGTAGCTCGCCCGCGTCGAAGGGCTCCTCCGGCGGAGGAGCCCTTCGTTCATTCCCGGCTGTGCCACCCGTGCCCGGCGCCGCTTACCGCCCCTGCCGGTTCACCGCGCCCGGCCCCCACGCATTAGGGTGAGCCCGCTATGGTCTGCACCGAGCCCGGCGAGCGCGACCGCCGCCGGAGCCGCGGGGTACCGCGCCAACATTAGAGTCCGCCACTCATCACGTGAAGGAGCGTCAGATGCTCGCCGCGGTCAAAGGTCTGCTCGGCTATGTTCCGCTTTACGTCGCCCTGCAGCGTGGAGTGGGCGCCGACCGGCTGCGCTACCGGTGCCTGGACGAGCTCGCCCTCAAGGACGGCGACACGGTGATCGACGTTGGTTGCGGGCCGGCGTACTACTTCGAGCGACTCCCCCGCGTCCGGTACTTCGGTTTCGACACCGCGCCGCGATACATCGACTACGCCCGGGGTCGATGGGGTGATCGGGCCGAGTTCCGCTGCGAGGTGTTCGGTGAGCAGCACCTGGCCCAGATCCCGCCCGCCGACGCGGTGCTGCTGCTCGGGCTGCTGCACCACCTGTCCGACGAAGACTCACGACACCTGCTGCAGGTTGCCGGCAAGGCGCTCGCACCCGGCGGCCGGGTGATTTCCGTCGACACCTGCTTCGAGCCCAAGCAGGGGCGGATCTCCCGGTGGATGTCGGAGAACGACCGCGGCGAGCATGTCCGGACACCGGAGGCATTCGTCGCGCTCGCCCAGGAGTTCTTCCACGATGTCGACGGCGAGGTCGTCGACGACGCCACCCGCATTCCGTCCAGTCACTGGATGATGCGGATGCAGAAACCGGTCCTCGCCGACGGGGACGCGTGAGCACGTCGCTGCCCAGCGCCAAGCGTCGCTGATGCACTGCCCAGGGTGTCCCTCGTGATGCGTGCGCACCGGCCGGTCACCCCCTGACCCGACCGCGACCCGCCCCACCCGGCACCGCACCCTCTCCCCGCGGTACCTCCCACCATGGCGGATGCGCATATTCCGACCCGGCCCGGGGTAGAAACTCCCCTTGGAGAGCGGGAGAGGAGATTGCGAATGGTTGGCAGGTTTATCAAGCGCTGGGCGGTCGTCGCCGTCGCATTGCCGTTGGCCGCGGCCGGCGCCCGGCGGCTCAGTTCCGCCATGGAGGCGCGCAAGGGACCGTCCCGGGCCTCGGGGCTGATCCGGCAGGGTGCGGACGCGCTCCAGCGCGCCACCGGCCGTAAGCCCCGGCGCCGCCGCTGGTTCTGATTTCAGCCATCGCCGGCCGGGCCTCGACCCGCGCGACCCTTTGCGGGACGTGCACGCGTCAGCGGGGCCCGGCCGGCCGCCTTCGGATCCCGCGCTGATGCGCCCGGACCGTCACAGGGCGCAGGTGCTCGCCGGCAGGCCCGGAACGGGCACGGGTGAGCGGCCGCCGGGCTTCGCCCGCCCGGCCAGCACGTCCGCCAGCGCCGACATCGCGGCTGGGCTCGACGAGTACGTCGCCAGCAGCACCGGCGACCGGGCCTGCGCGAGCAGGTACGGGGTGTCCAGCGCGACCGTGGCCGCAGCGTCCGGCCGCAGGTCAGCAGGGCCGTCGCCGTACCCCACCAGGTGCACCACCCGGCCCCCGGTCGGCAGCACCCGAACGCCGGCTGCCTTCAGCGCCGAGACGAGCAGCGCCGTGGTGGCGCCCCGGCCTCCCGACGCGGTGACGCTGACCGGTCCGGGCAGCGGCGCGGGCGCGCAGCGGCCGCGCAGCACTGTAATCGCCGCACCGGCCACCCGTCGGACCGCATCCCGGTGGGCCGGACTCCCGACGACCGATGCGGGTGGCGTCGAATGGACGGCGAGGCGGAACTTCAGCGTCAGGACCCGGGTGGCCGCCTCGACCAGCCGCTCCCGCGGCAGGCGCCCATCCCGAACCGCGGTGAGCAGACCGTTGTAGGCGGCGCCGAGGTCCGGCGGCATCAGCACCAGGTCGTTGCCGGCGAGGACCGCGCGCACCGCGGCCTCGCCCGGCGGGTACTTCTTTGCCGGAGCCATGTTCATGGCGTCGGTCACCACCACCCCGGTGAACCCGAGCCGTCCGCGCAGCAGGTCGGTCAGAACCTTGCGGGAGAAGGTCGCGGCCGTGCCCGGATCGAGCGCCCGCACGTCCAGGTGACCCGACATCACCAGCCCGGCGCCGGCCCGGATACCGGCGGTGAACGGTGGCAGGCCAGCGGCCTCGAGGGCCGCCTGGCTGTCGGGCAGCACCGGCAGAGCCTCGTGCGAGTCGCCCGTGGCGTGCCCGTGACCGGGGAAGTGCTTGAGCGTCGCCGCCACCCCGGCGCCCTGCAGGCCGCGTACCGCGCCGCCCACCTGCGCCGCGGCCGCCCGCGGGTCGGCACCGTACGACCTGGAGCCGATGACCGAGCCGGGGGCGCCCAGCACGTCGGCGACCGGGGCGAAATCGACGTTGACGCCGAGCGCGGCGAGTTCCGTGCCGGCGACCCGCCAGGCCCGTTCGGTGAGAGCGGGGTTGCCGGCCGCGCCGAAGGCCATGGCGCTGGGCAGCGCGGTGACCTGGTCCTTGATCCGGGTGACCACGCCGTACTCCTGGTCGGTGCCGATGAGCATCGGCGCTGATCCGGCCGGCAGTTTCGCACCGGCCGACTGCAGGCCGGCGGTCAGTTCCCGCACCTGCGCGGCACTGTCGACGTTGGTGGTCGGCTGGTTGGCGTGGGTCGGGTCGTCGGGCGCGAACCCGACCAGGATCAGGCCGCCCAGCCGGTACTTCGCGATCATCTCGGCCGGGGTGTCGACGCCGGCCAACGCCTGGGTCCCGCGGGCGTTCGGCCCGGACACCTGGGTCGCCGACGTCCCGTACGCATACGGCATCAGCAACTGGCCGACCAGGTCTTCGTCGGCGAGGCCGGCGGCCAGCGCGGCGGCGCGGCGCTCGGGGGTGGCCGTCGGACCCGGTACGACGGTCGGCGCCGCACTCGACGGCGCAGCCGGCGAACCGCT
>DASVMV010000456.1:0-9348 GCA_036384155.1 Micromonosporaceae bacterium | reverse complement strand
GGCACAGCCGGGCCGCGGCCAGGGTCCGCTCGACCAGCCCGCTCAGGCCCTCGTCGCTGACCACCGTGCTCGAACCGGTCGCCGTACGACCGTCGACGTGCAGCCGCAGCCGCACCGTTGTGCTGTCGTCGGCGACGTTCTGGTGGATCGCCGAGTTGGCGAAACGGGTCAGCGCCAGCTCCGTGTGGTCGACAACGACCTCCGCCTCGGCCGCGGGGCCGGCCACGGCCGCGGCGAGCTCCACCACCCGCCCGGCGAGTTCGCTTTCTACGCTCATCCGCGACTCCCTTGGTTCGCGACTGCGGGGCTCCGCTTCGCTGCACTCCTCGCGCTCACCCACGCACTCCTACCCGTACGTTCGTGAACCGGGCCGGGGCCGCCGGGTGACCGGTGTGGCCGACCTGGCCCGGCTGGCCCTTGCCGCAGTTGGGCGTGCCCCACGCGACCGTCTCGCCGGACAGCATGTCCATCGACCGCCAGAAGATCGGGCCGATCCCGGTGTAGGTGGGGTTGCGCAGCATCCGCCCGCGCCGGCCGTTTTTGATTTCCCAACCGATCTCGCACCCGAACTGGAAGTTCAGCCGCTTGTCGTCAATCGACCAGGACCGGTTGATGTCCATGAGCACCCCGTCGTCGGTCGCCGCGATGATCTCCTCCAGCGTGTGCGGCCCCGGTTCCAGGCCGACGTTGGTCATCCGCACCATGGGCAACCGGGCCCAGCCGTCGGCGCGGACGCTGCCGCCGTAGTCCAGGCCGGCCACCGCGGCCGAGTCCCGCCCGGCGAGCACGCCCACCCACCGTCCCTCGCGTACGGCGTCCCGCGGCTGCGCCGGAGTTCCCTCGTCGTCGTAACCGAAGCTGCCCAGGGCTCCCGGGATCGTCGGATCGATGGTGATGTTCATCAGCTCCGACCCGTACCGCATGCTCCCGAGCTGCGCGAGGTCGAGCCAGGACGTACCGGCGAAGGCGGCCTCCCAGCCGAGGATCCGGTCGAGCTCGATGGCGTGCCCGACCGACTCGTGGATCTGCAGGGCGAGTTGCTCGCCGCCGAGGATCAGGGTCGTCTCGCCGGCGGGGCACTCCGGTGCGGTCAGCAGTTCCCGGGCCTCCTCGGCGATGCGGGCGGCGTGGTCGGCCAGGTCGAGCGATGTGACCAGCTCCCAGCCCTGCGTGCCGTACTGGCCCCGATAGCTGGGGTAGGAGCGGCGTTGAGTTTCGCCGTCGCCGATGACGGTCGCGGAGATGCCGGCGCCGCATTCGCGGATCTGCTGGTCGATCCGGTGCCCCTCGCTGGAGACGAACCACTTTGCGGTGTCCCAGATCTGGTAGAGGCCCTCGGCCACGTCCGCTCCCGCGTCGGCCATCGTCTTGGTGGTGTGCACCAGCAGGTCGCCCTTGTCGGACAGCGGTACGCCGAGCGGATCGACCTGGTACGGCGACGCCCACGACCCGGTGGCGGCCGGCACGGGTACGAGATCGGCCTCGGGCCCGGGAACCCGAGCGCTGGCCGCGGCGATTTCGGCGGCGCGTCGGCCAGCGGACCGGGCCGCCCCGTCCGACAGGTCGGGAACGGCGAAGAAGCCCCAACTCGAGCCGACCAGTACCCGTACGCCGATGCCGGCATCCTCGTCCTGGCTCAGATCTTCGATCTCGCCGTTGCGGGCGGACATCGACTCGTACCGGCGGTGCATCACCCGGGCGTCCGCGTAGCGGGCGCCGGCGTCCAGCGCTGCCTGGACCGCGGCCGTGGCTGCGTCGAAATGGGTCATGGCCGGACCCTATGCGACGAGCGGGGGTCGCGTCAGGGGCACGAGATCGGTCACCTCCGCCTCGTACGCCGGGTCGGCTTTCCACCCACGGCGCCGGGCACCGGTAACGCTCCGTGATGGCCACGGCGAGGCGGCGCGGGCGGTGCCGTTCCGCGGGCGGGGAGCCGGCCGCCGGACCCGGTGTCCACGGATTTGCATCGCTAACTGCCCGACCGGGTTGTCAGCATCTCGGTCAGAGTTGTTAACAGTTCGGTCGCGGTCCACATTCGGTTCGGACCTGCGGTCGGTTGCGATGCAGAGTCGTTACCCAGCTCTGGTGACAGGGCGGTTTCCGTAGCTTAGTTTCACCCACTACAAGGGCCTGCAGGTTGTCTTCGACACGTTTCGGTTCGCGACCACGCTCCGTGAGCGGCGTGGCTGGCGGTACGACGAAGTGGGGTGGGCATGAGCGACCAGCGGATCGGTGGACCGGTCGGGATGGCGGTCGCGGCCGACCCGGTGGGCCCGAGCGGTCCACCGTCGCCGACCGCGCGGCAGATCGTCGGCCGGTCGCCCGGCCAACTCGCCTGGATCCGCCTGAAGCGGGACCGGGTCGGGATGACCAGCGGCGGCGTATTGATCTTCTTCATTCTGTTGGCCGCGGCCGCTCCGTTGGTGCAACGGCTGTACGGCAAGGGCCCTCAGGAGCGCTTCCCTCGGCTGCTGGACCGCAACGGCAACCCGTTGGGCTACCTCGGCGGGATCGGCCCGAGCCACTGGTTGGGCGTACAACCCCGGCTCGGCCGCGACATCTTCATCCAGGTCGTGTACGGCCTGCGGACCTCGCTCATGGTGGCGTTCGTGGCCGCTGTGGTGACCATCGCCCTCGGCATCCTCATCGGAATCGTCGCGGGATACCTGGGTGGCAAAGTGGACGCCGCCATCACCTGGCTGATCGACCTGACCCTGGCGTTTCCCTTCTTCATCTTCTGCTTCGCGTTCGTGCCGATGGCGGTGGCCCAGTTCTACGGGCCGCGTGACCAGGAGCCGGTGTGGTTCCGGCCGGCATTGCTTGTGATCATCTTTGCCCTCTTCAACTGGACCTACACCGGGCGGATCGTCCGCGGCCAGGTCCTGTCGCTGCGGGAACGCGAGTTCGTCGAGGCGGCCCGGGCATCCGGCGCCGGCACCGGCCACATCCTCTTCCGCCAGTTGCTGCCCAACCTGTGGGCACCGATCCTGGTGGTGTTCTCGCTGAACGTCCCGTCGCTCATCACCGCCGAGGCGGCGCTGTCATTCCTCGGCATCGGCATCCTCGAACCCACCCCGGACCTCGGCCGCTTGATCTCCGACAGCATCCCGTACGTCCGCGACGATCCCGCGTTCACCCTCATCGGCGGCATCACGCTCTTCCTGCTGGTGCTCGCGTTCAACCTCTTCGGCGACGCGCTGCGCGACGCGCTCGATCCGAAGTCGACCCGGTAGGCGGCCGACGATGCTCCGCTTCGCCCTCAGGAAGCTGCTGCTGGCGGTCAGCACCCTCATCGCGGTCAGCGTGCTCACCTTCGGCCTCTTCTTCGTCGTACCCAACAACCCGGCCGAACTGATGTGCGGCAACCGCAAGACGTGCAGCCCCGAGCAGCAGGCCGTCATCGAGCGCCGGATGGAACTCGACCGGCCGGTGGTCAGCCAGTACAGCGACTTCATGAAGGGGATCGTCACGGGCCGCACGTTCGGCGAGGGCGCGACGGCCCGCCGGTGTCCGGCGCCCTGCCTCGGTTACTCATTCCGTAACGACGAGCCGGTGCTGGAGATCATCAAGCGCACGCTGCCGGTGACTTTGAGCATCGTGTCGGGCGCGGCCGTCGTCTGGCTGCTCGTCGGCATCTCGATCGGCATGGTCTCGGCGCTGCGCCGCGGCACCGTGTTCGACCGACTCGCCGTCGGCACCTCCCTGGTCGGCGCGTCGATGCCCATCCTGCTCTTCGGGCCGCTACTGCTCATTGTGTTCGTCTACGAGGGTGGCCTGCTGAGCTACCCCCAGTACACCCCGATTACCGAGAACCCGGCGAAGTGGGCCTCGGCGATGTTCCTGCCCTGGCTCGCATTGGGCTTCCTCAACTCGGCGTCCTATGCCCGGCTGTCCCGGGCGCAGATGCTGGAGACGCTGTCGGAGGACTTCGTTCGTACAGCACGGGCGAAGGGCCTGCCGAAGGCCAAGGTGTACGGCCGGCACGCACTGCGGGCGGCGATCACGCCGATCGTGACGATTGCCGGCCTCGATATCGGCACGTACCTCGCGGGCACGGTGATCACCGAGACCATCTTCGGCTTCACCGGGCTCGGCAAGGCCTCATTGATCGCGGCCATCAACCTCGACATGCCGGTGGTCATGGCCACGGTCCTGCTCGCGGCCGTGTTCGTCATCGTCGCCAATGTCATCGTCGATGCGCTCTACGCGGTCATCGACCCGAGAATCCGGCTGGGATAGCCGTCCGGTGGCGTCGCCGACGGTACGACGGGGCCACGAATCGAAGGAACGCCAGAAGGAACAGCACCAACTGAACAGGACTGGTTGGGGGATTCGTCGATCCTCCACGACGGGAGGGACCACCATGCGACCAAGACGTGTCGTTGCCACGACGGGCATCGCGCTCGTCCTGGCGGCATCCGCCCTGGGCGGCTGCTCCAAGAACACCGGTGGAAGCGCCGAGGAAGAGGAGAAGGGCCAACAGCAGACCAGCGCGATCGCCACCGACGCCAAGGATTCGCAGGGCCCGGCGGCGGAGGTGGAGGGCGCCAAGAAGGGTGGGACGCTCAAGCTCATCACCGAGGCCGACTTCGAACACCTGGACCCGCAGCGCACCTACACCGTGCAGGCGATGTCGATCCAGCACCTGCTGGTACGCACCCTCACCTCGTTCCGCGAGGACGGCAAGGGCAAGCTGACGCTGATCGGCGACCTGGCCGAGACGCCTGGTAAGGACGTCAACAGCGACTGCAAGACCTGGGAATACACCCTGAAGAAGGGGATCAAGTACGAAGACGGCAGCGAGGTCAAGGCGGCCGACGTCGCGTACGGCATCGCGCGGTCGTTTGAGGAGTCCATCGACGGCGGCGCCACCTACGTGCAGGAGTGGCTGGCCGACAACCCCGAGTACAACGCCACGTACAAGGGCCCCTACACCTCCGGCAACACCAACGTGCCCGGACTGACCGTCAACGGCGACTACGGGCTCAAGTTCGAGTTCAAGAACCCGCACTGCGACCTGCCGTTCGCCCTGGCGCTGCCGACCTCGGTGCCAGTGCCGCAGGCGAAGGACACCAAGACCGACTACGACCGGCGAATCTTCTCCTCCGGTCCGTACAAGATCAAGGAGTACGTCAAGGACACCCGGCTGGTGCTGGATCGCAACCCCAACTGGGACGCCAAGACCGACCCGCTGCGCCACGACTACCCGGACAGCGTCGTGGTCGAGTTCGGTCCTGACGACACGGCGCAGACCGAGCGGGTCATGGCCGCCTCCGGCGACGACGCCGCCGCGATCGCCTGGGACGGGGTGCCGCAGTCGCTGATGAGCCGGGTGCTCAGCGGTGACCCGGCCATCAAGGATCGCACCCTCAGCAAGACCGACCCATTCGTCTGGGTCCTCAGCATCAACAACGACCGGATCAAGGACATCAACGTCCGTAAGGCGATCGGGTGCGCTCTCGACAAGCAGGGCGTTCTGCTCACGCAGGGCGGTGAGGCGGCTGGCAAGCTCACGAACACGCTGATAGCCGATACCACCATCGGCTGGAAGGACTACCCGGACCCGACCGGCTGCGGCCCGAACGGCGACCCCGCGAAGGCCAAGCAACTGCTCGGCGGCAAGAAGGTCAAGCTGGTCTTCATGTCCCGCAACACCGGGTTCGGGCAGCAGACCGCACCGGTGGTCAAGGAGAGCCTGGAGAAGGCCGGCTTCCAGGTCGTCGTGTCCTTCGTGGAGCGGGCGCAGCACAACCCGACCGCCCGCACCCGCGGCAACCAGTACGACATCTACATCTCCAACTGGGCAGCCGACTGGCCGAGTGGAGCGTCGACGATTCCGGTGCTGTACGACGGGCGCAAGCTCAGCCCGAAGGGTAACTCGAACGTGTCCTACTTCAACGCGGACGACGTCAACGCCGAGATCGACAAGGCGGCGGCGTTGCCGGCCGGCGAGGCCGGGGCGAAGTGGGCCGAAATCGACAAGATGATCCAGGAAAAGTACTACCCGGTGGTCCCGATCTACCAGTCGAAGACCAACGACGTCATCGGCCCGAAGGTCGGCGGCGTGTTCATCTCCGACACCTACGGCACCGAGGAGCTTTACAACGCCTACATCAAGGAGTAGGCACCCCCACCCCGTTGATCTAGGGCAAATCGTCGTGATAGAAGATCAAGTCACGACGATTTGCCCTAGATCGGCGCGCAGGGGGTGGGTAGGCGGTCAGGCGAGGTGGCGGCGGAGGAAGTCGAGTTCCAGCGGGAGCAGGTTCTCCGCCGTCCCGCCCTCGGCGAGCGGGAGGACCGCGTGTGGCCGCCCCGCCGCCAGGAGCGCCGCGGACAGGCGCAGGGTGTGCGTCGCCGCCAGGCCGTCGTCGGTCGTGTCCTGTACGAGCAGCAGCGGGGCGCCGCCGGGTCCGGCCGGGTCGGCGGCGAGTTCGACCAGCGAATGGTGGTCGTACACCTCGGTCGCGTCCTCCGGCAGTCCCAGGTAGCGCTCGGTGAACGCGGTGTCGTACAGAGTCCAGTCGGCGATCGGCGCGCCGGCAATCGCGCACCGGAACAGGTCGGGCCGGCGCAGCGCCGCCAGCGCCGCCAGCCAGCCCCCGAACGACCAGCCGCGCACCGCCACCCGGCCCAGGTCGAGGTCCGGATGCTTCTCCGCCAGCGCGGCGAGCGCGTCGGCCTGGTCGGCCAGGGCGACATCGGCGAACCGGCGGTGGATCACCTTCTCGAACGACGGCGCAACGCCCGGCGTACCCCGGTTGTCGACGGTGACCACCGCGTAGCCCGCGTCCGCCCACCACTGGCGGGCCAGCCACCGGGACCGGGTGGCCACCACCTCCTGCCGGCCGGGGCCGCCGTTGATGTCGAGCAGTACCGGCAGGCGGCGGCCGGCCACATGCTGACGCGGGTAGAGCACGGCCGCCGGCAGGCGCCGGTCGGTGACCCGATCGAGCGCCGGGCGGGGTTTGTACGGCGGGTCGGCGGCCAGCGACCGCAAGGTGGCCACCTCGGCGCCGTCCCGCCAGATCGTCCACCGGGTGCCCGACTGGTCGATGGACCGGCTGCCCACCGCCAACACGTCGCCGCCGACGACGGCCGTGTGCCAGCCGGGCTCGGTGGTCAGGCGGCGGGCCTCCACGCCGCCGCCGCCGATCGCCGTGCGGACCCGGAAGATGTGCTGCTGACTGGGCTCCCCTTCGCTGGCCTCCACGATCAGATCGGGCGGTGCGCCGGAGCCGGCCACCCGGCCGACGACCCGGCGTACGTACAACGACGGCGGGGTGAGCAGGCTGCCGTCGGCGAAGAGGCACCGCGCGTCGTACCCGTCGTGGGCGAGTTCCCCGCCGACCAGCACCCGCCCGTCCGGCAAATGCCGGGGAGTGCCCGGAATCGGTTCCACCCAGCGCGGGTCGGCGAGCTCGGCGTGCACCTGGGTCTCGCCGGTGCGCGGATCCACCGCGAGCACGAGACCGTGCTGCTGAAGCCGGCGCAGCACGGTGATCAGCGGACCGGCGCCCTCGGACCAGTGCACCGTCACCAGGTACGGATAGGTCTCCCGGTCCCAGTGGACGTCGACCCAGCCGCCGTCGAGATCGAGCAGGTGCAGGCTGACCTCGGCGTTCGGGCCGCCGGCCTGCGGGTACGCGACGCTCACCGGGCGTCGGCCGGGGTCGCACGGGTCGTGCCGGTGCCAGCGCGGAAGTCGCGAGTCGTCCACCCGGGCGGCGAGGATCGTGCGCCCGTCCGGGGACCACCAGTAGCCGGCGGTGCGGCTGAAGTCCGCTACTGCCACGAACTCCGGCATGCCCCAGGTGATACCGCCCTCCTCACCGGCGAGGAGGGAATCCATGCCGTCGTAGTCGACCACCCGCAGCTGACCGGCCGGAACCGTCGCATTTCGGCCCACGGCATTCCGGCCCACGGCGTCCCGGCCCACGGCATTCCGGCTCACGGCGTCCCCGCCCGGCGGGTCGGCGGCGACGGTCACGTACGCCAGCCGCTGGCCCGTCGGGTCCGGCCGAGCGTGGGTCGCCGGGCCGGTGACCGGCACCTCAACCACGTCGCCGTGGACCAGATCCGCCCGGAACAGCTTTCCGGCCAAATCGAACACGGCGACCTTGGCATCGGGATCGGTGGCGTACGCGGCGATGCCGGGCAGCGGCCGGGGCAGCACCGTCGACGCCGTGCCGGCGTCGAGCAGGATCTCCGGATCCGCGGCCATCCGCTCGGTCGCCGTCGCCAGGTCGAGCGACCACAGTGCCGCCGCCGGATCGTCGGGGCCACCGGACCGCAGGAAGAGCACCCGCGAGCCGTCGCGGGCGACCGTCACGGCCCGCGGCGCGCCCAGGCAGAAACGTCGGGTACGGGCCGCCAGCTCCGGATACTCCACACCGGGATCGTAGAGCCGGATGATCGCGCCTGGCCGGGCAAAGCCGACAACCGGGGCAGGCCCATCGGGGCGGGTTAAGGTGGCCGTCGTGACGAACCTTGCGAGCCGCCGGCTCCTCCTGGTGCACGCGCATCCCGACGACGAGACGATCGGGACCGGTGCCACGATGGCCCGCTACGCTGCGGCGGGCGCGCACGTCACGCTGGTGACCTGCACCCTCGGCGAGGAGGGCGAGATCCACGTACCGGCGCTGGCGCAGCTCGCGGCCGCCGAGGCGGACCAGTTGGGCGGCTACCGGATCGCCGAGCTCGCCGCCGCCTGCGCGGCGCTGGGGGTGAGCGACCACCGCTTCCTCGGCGGCGCTGGCCGCTACCGCGACTCCGGGATGATAGGCCTGCCGACGAACGAGCATCCCCGGGCGTTCTGGGGCGCCGACGTCGACGAGGCGGCCGGGCACCTGGTGGAGATCATGCGCGAGGTCCGGCCGCAGGTCATGATCACGTACGACGAGAACGGCTTCTACGGCCACCCCGACCACAGTCAGGCGCACTGGGTAGCCATGCGGGCGGCCGAGCTGGCCCGTGCCGAGGGGTTCGGACCCGGAAAGATCTACTGGACGGCGGTGCCGAAGAGCGTGCTCGCCGCCGGCCTGGGCGCGTTCACCGAGTCGGCCGACAACCCGTTCGCCGACGTGGGCCACGTCGATGAGCTGCCCTTCGGCACGCCGGACGAGCAGATCGCGGCCCGGATCGACGGCACCGACCAGCAGGCCGCCAAGGAAGCGGCGATGCGGGCGCACGCCACCCAGATCCCGGCCAACTCGTGGCTCTACTCGATCGCCGGCAACTTCGGCGCCGAGTTCATGGGGGTGGAGTACTTCACCCTCGCGGTCGGCGAGAAGGGCCCGGGCAGCGGCCCGTACGGCTGGGAGGACGACCTCTGCGCCGGGTTGGCGC
>DASVMV010000455.1:0-3394 GCA_036384155.1 Micromonosporaceae bacterium | reverse complement strand
CCCGCCCGGTTTCGCCGAGTTCCGCTTTGGCCTGTTCGGTAGCGGCGAGCACCTCGGGTGCGCCGGCACCCACCGTCCGATCGGCGACCGGCACGTTGATGAGAACCTGCGGCAACTTCGTCACCACGCCGGCGAGCTCGGCCAGCGACCGGCCGGTGGCCGCCATCCGCGCCATCAGGTGCAGGCCGGTGAGTATGCCGTCACCGGTGGTGGCGTGGGCCGGCATGACGATGTGCCCGCTCTGCTCACCGCCGAGCGCCAGTCCCGACGCGCGCAACTCCTCGAGGACGTACCGGTCACCGACCTTGGTCTCGACCAGCCGGATACCCGCCCGCGACATGGCCAGCCGCAGGCCGAGGTTGCTCATCACGGTCGCCACGAGCGTGTCCTGGGTCAGCGCCCCGCGCTCGCGCATGGCCAGCGCCAGCACCGCCATGATCTGGTCGCCGTCGACGTCCTGCCCGTCGGCCGTCACGGCGAGGCAACGGTCGGCGTCGCCGTCGTGGGCAATGCCGAGATCGGCGCCGTGTTCCAGCACGGCCGCCCGGACCGCACCCAGGTGCGTCGAGCCGCAGCCGTCGTTGATGTTCAGGCCATCCGGCTCGGCGTTGATCGCGATGACCTCCGCCCCGGCCTCCCGGTAGACGGCCGGCGCCACGTCCGACGCGGCGCCGTTGGCGCAGTCCACCACCACCCGCAAGCCGTCGAGGCGGTTGGGCGCCGACGCCACCAGGTGCTGGACGTAGTGGTCGGCGCCGTCGAGCAGATCGTGTACCCGGCCGATGGTGGCTCCGGTCGGGCGCTGCCACGCCGCTGCACCGTTGGCCTCGATGGTCGCCTCGATCTGCAGTTCGACGTCGTCCGGCAGTTTGTTCCCACCGGCTGCGAAGAGCTTGATCCCGTTGTCCGGCATCGGGTTGTGCGAGGCGGACAGCATCACGCCCAGATCGGCCTTGGCCTGCCCGACCAGATACGCCACCCCCGGGGTCGGCAGCACGCCGACCCGCAGGACCGACGCCCCTGCGCTCGCCAGGCCGGCGACCACCGCCGCCTCCAGCATCTCGCCGCTCGCCCGGGGATCGCGCCCCACCAGCGCCAGGGGCGGGTGGCCGCGGTCGGACTCGGCCAGCGTGTGCGCGGCCGCGACCGCGACCGCCATCGCCAACTCGGGTGTCAGATCGTCGTTGGCGCGACCCCGCACGCCATCGGTGCCGAACAGGCGGCCCATGGGCAAACCTCCGGGTGCGGCGGGTAGGTGGGTGCTCCGCATCGCCCGAACCATCGGCGCGACCGAGCCGGACGCAAAAGGCCGGGTACGCCCCCGTACCAGGAGGCGGACCCGGCCGTCGTTCAGACGTCCAAGACGCCCGTCACCGCTTGGAGTACTGGGGCGCCTTACGGGCCTTCTTAAGACCGTACTTCTTGCTCTCCTTGACCCGCGCGTCACGGGTGAGGAAGCCGGCCTTCTTCAGCGCGGGGCGGTCGTCGCTGTCGTTCGCGATGAGGGCCCGCGCGACCGCCAGGCGCAGCGCGCCCGCCTGGCCGGTGGTGCCGCCGCCCCGAAGGTTGGCGATGATGTCAAAGGCCTCGGCCTTTTCGGCGGTCAGCAGCGGCTCCCGGATGAGCTGCTGGTGCACCTTGCTCGGGAAGTACGACTCGAGGTCGCGGCCGTTGCAGACGATCTTTCCGCTGCCCGGGATGATGCGCACCCGGACGATGGCCTCTTTGCGACGGCCGACGGTCTGGATCGGGCGTTCGCCGCGCGGCGCCCGGGCGACGGGCGCGGGCGTCGGAGCCTCGGCGACGGCGGTGGTGTCGGTCATGCTGTTTCCTTCGCCCGCGCTCACTGCGCGATCTGCTTGATCTCGAACGGCACCGGCTTCTGCGCGGCGTGCGGGTGCTCGGCGCCCGGGTAGACCTTCAGCTTCTTGATCAGCTTACGGCCGAGCCGGTTGTGCGGGAGCATGCCCCTGACAGCCAGCTCGACGGCCCGCTCGGGCCGCTTGGTCAGCAGCTCATCGTAGCCGACGGCCTTGAGCCCACCCGGATAGCCGGAGTGCCGGTAGGCGACCTTGGTCTCGCGCTTGTTGCCGGTCAGCGCCACCTTGCCGGCGTTGACGATGACGACGAAGTCGCCGGTGTCAACGTGCGGCGCGAAAGTGGGCTTGTGCTTGCCACGCAGCAGCGTGGCGGCGTGGGTGGCCAGCCGGCCCAGCACGACATCGGCAGCGTCGATCACGTGCCACTGACGCTCGATCTCACCCGGCTTCGGGCTGTACGTACGCACAGGTTTACCTTGTCTCGTTCGTCGGTCTGGGGTTCGCGCGCCGGTCACCAGTCGCGCACAAACGACAAGCGTACCTGACTCAGGCACGCTTCACGGTGTCGCACAACAGCAGGCAACGATACCGGCTCGGCGGCCATCCGGTCAAAACGGGGTACGCCGTCCCAGTCGGCGTGCCCGGGGTCACCCCGCTTCTGGGCGGATCACAGTTCCTGCAGGATACGGAGGGCTCGGGAGACTCGGCGCATGGTCTCAGTGTCCGCCACCTCGATGCGCTCGGTGAACCATTTCTTCATCGGCGACGAGAGCCGGTCCGGCATGACGATCCATTCCCCCATGGCCACGGCCAGCGGCGAGTCGCGGAGCAGGTCCTCGGAGACGACCTCGGAGACGATCACGATGGGCACGTCGGTGCTGTTGTAGACGTCGGAGCTGATGACCAAACCGAGGCGGACCCGGGCGCCCTCGATGCGCCAGATCTCACCCCTGCGCAGCACGCCCGCTCCCGCGCCCGCCGTCGCCGGCGATCTCGGCGCGGATCATCTCGGCTTCGCGCTCGTCGGCCAGCGCGGCGGCCTCGATGTCCAGGCCCGCCCGCCGGACCGCGGCGGCATGCGCGGCGAACAACTCCCGCAAGGCCTTCTCCCGGGCCGCCTGGTCGATCCAGGCGGACAGCGACATTCCCTCCCGCTTGGCGAAGCGGCGGGCCTCCTCGATCGTCTCGTCGGAGAACGACAGGGTCACCTTCGCAGTCATGCCCATCATCGTACTCCCGGTATGACCGACCGGCATACCAGCCGCGCACGCCCGGCGAACTCCGCCCGCCACGACACGAGCGGGTACGGGTGGCGCCTCATCACAGGTGGGCCGTACCGTGCCCGCATGGCCTTCCGGACCTGGGTGAGGGTGCTGCTCGCCGCGTTGGGCGTGGCCGCCCTGACCGCCGCCGGCCAGCTCGGCTTCGCGTACGGCCTCGGCGTGGTTCGCTTCGCGCGGGTGTTCGACGTAGCGGCGGACGCCAGATGGGCCGCCCTGCTCGCCTGGGTGACCTGGTTCGCCATCGTGGCTGCCATCGCCGGCGCCGCCAGCGGCGCCCTGGCTGCCCGGCGG
>DASVMV010000454.1:0-8607 GCA_036384155.1 Micromonosporaceae bacterium | reverse complement strand
TGCAGAGCTGACCGAGGTCTTCGCCGGGAAGGTGGTTGCGGGTCATGAACCGCACGGTCCGGGGCCCGAGCAGCCGTACGCCGTCCAGTTCGCCGCCCCGGGCTAGCATCTGGGTGAAGCGGTTCGCCGGGCGGATCTTCGGCCCGCTGGGCATGACCGACACCCGGTGGTGGGTCGACGAGGTCGACGCCAAGCGGCTGGGGGCGCTCTACGTACCCAATCCGGCGACCGGGCAGGCGGCCCGCGTCGACGACCTCGGCAACCGCGCCCTGCACCGGCCCGATCTGCTCTCCGGCGGCGGCGGGCTGATCTCCACCACCGCCGACTATCACCGCTTCACCCAGATGCCGGCCCGAGGCGGCGAACTGGACGGCGTACGGCTGCTCGGGCCCCGGACCGTGCGGTTCATGACCCGCAACCACCTTCCCGGCGGGCGAGACCTCGGTCAGCTCTGCACCGGCGGGTTCGCCGAGACGACCCTCGACGGCATCGGCTTCGGCCTCGGCTTCGCGGTGGTCGAAGACCCGATTCCGAGCCGGATGCCGAGCAGCGTGGGCGAGTACCACTGGGGCGGGGCAGCGAGTACCGCCTTCTGGGTCGATCCGGTGGAAGAGATCACGGCCATGCTCTTCACCCAGCTGGTCCCGTCGAGCACATATCCGCTGCGCCCCCAGCTGCGCCAGCTCGTCTACTCCGCGATCGTGGACTGACCCAGAGCTGGCGCATCGGCCGCCGGCACCGTACGGTCGCCCGGCACCGCGCCAACTGCGTGACCTGGCATAACGCCCGCTTCTTCGCGCAACGTATAGCTGCCCGTCACTTACCGGCGTCGGGGTGGTTAGTCTGTGGTGTCTCGACGTTGGGGAGCGCCATGTTCCGGAATCTGCGAAACCCCGTCCTCCATCTGATCGTGTGCGGCGCCCAGTCCGCCGGCGAACTCGAACCGTTCGTAAAGACGTGCCAGGAGCAGGGTTGGGACGTCTGGATCGTCCCGACCCCCGCGGCTGCGGCCTTCGTCAACTCCGACGCGCTGGCCGAACTGACCGGGCATCCCGTCCGGGTGGACTATCCGCCGCCGAACGAGCCGGACGACCCGCCCCCGGCCGGCGCCGTCGCGGTCGTGCCGGCCACGTTCAACACGATCAACAAGCTCGCGTACGGCACGAGCGACTCCTTCGCCCTCGGCCTGGTGCACGAGGCGATCGGGCTCGGCGTGCCGATCCTCGCCATGCCGGCACTCGACCCGGCGCTGAGCCGCCATCCGGTATTCGCCGAGAGCGTCAACCGGCTGCGCACGTGGGGGGTGTCGGTGCTCTTCCACCGCACGTACCTCCCGTCGGCGGCGGCCACCGGCGGCACCCCCGGGGAGGACCTGCCCTGGCACGCCGCCGAGGAACTGCTCGGCGGATGGATCCGCTTCGCTCGCATCACCCCGCTGGCGCAGGCCGGCTAGCCTGGCCGGGTGGAGGACCCCCGCCGGCTGGTCGAGTCGGCGCGCGTGGCGCGGCTGGCGACCGTCGACGCCGACGGTCGCCCACACCTGGTGCCGGTGTGCTTCGTCCTGATCGGCGAGGTCGTCTACAGCGCCATCGACGAGAAGCCCAAGCGGAGCACCCGGCTGCGCCGGCTCGCCAACATCGAGGCGACCGGGCGGGCCTGCGTGCTGATCGACGAGTACCACGAGGACTGGTCGGCGCTGTGGTGGGTGCGCCTGGACGGGCACGGCCGCGTGGTCACCGATCCCGCCGAGGCCGACCGGGCCCTGGCCACGCTGACCGCCAAATACCCGCAGTACGTCGAGCGGCCGCCGCGAGGCCCGGTGCTGGCGCTGACCATCACCAACTGGTCGGCGTGGCCTCCCCGATGAGTCGGCTCATCCGCGGCCGGGCGCGAACGCGTCAAGCACCTCGTCGGCGCGCCGCACCGACTCCACCGGGTCGGCGTCGGGCGAGCCGATCTCCGGATCGAAGTTCAGGTCGATAAAGAGTTCGGTGACACCCTGGCCGGCCAGTGCGGCGAAGTCGGCCCGGATCTCGTCCAAGCTGCCGGTGAGCGGTTTGCGGTCGGGTGCGCCAGCCGAACGCACCCGCATGGCGCCCCGGCAGACGAAGCGCAGCGACTCCGGGTCGCGGCCGGCCTCGGCGGCGGCGGTCTTGGCGGTGCGGATGGCCGCGCCGATCGCGGTGAGGTCGGCCTGGCTCCCGCTGATCCAGCCGTCCGCGAAGCGACCGGCCCGGCGCAGCGCGACAGGGGCATGGCCGCCCAGCAAGATCGGTGGGCACGGTCGCTGCACCGGTTTCGGATCCATCCGCATCCGCGGCACCCGGTACGCCGTGCCGTCGTGTTCGGCGACGTCATCGGTCCACAGCGTACGAAGCACGTGGACGTACTCCTCGGCCTGCCGGCCGCGGTGCACCTTCCTGGCCCCGGTGGCGACGAACTCCTCGTCGGCCCAGCCGAGACCGAGCCCCACGTCGAGCCGGCCGCGACTGAGGATGTCGACGGTGGCCAGCTGCTTGGCCAGGACGACCGGCGAGATGAACGGCAGGTTGACCACCGCCGTTCCGAGCCGCACCCGCTCGGTGTGGGCGGCGAGGAAGCCGAGCGTCACGACGGCGTCCTGCACGCTGCGGTACATCTCGCCCCAGCGGCCGTCGACCGGTGACAGCAGACGCTGGAAGGTCCACAGGCTGGCGTATCCGAGCTGCTCGGCGCGGCGGGCGACGCGCACCATGTTCTCCGGAGTCGCCCACGAGCCGGACACCGGCGGCGCGAATCCAATCTCCACGACGGCACCGTACCCCGGGCCGCCGTTTCGGCAGCTGCTGCCGGGGAACTTGATTACCCCGGTTCGATCCAGTACGTGTCGTGGCGGATGAAGAACTGCGCCTGCTCCTCAGCGCTCAACTGGCTGACCTCGGCGAGCCCTTCGAAGTAGCCCTCGCGGGGTGCGCCGGGCGCGAACAGGATCAGCATCGACGCCGCCTCGCCGGACTGGTTGCGGAACGCGTGCACCCCGCCCTCGGGTACGAACAGGAAGTCTCCGGCGGTGGCGTCGACCCAGCGGCGGCCGTCGTAGAGCCGGACCGTGCCGGAGAGCACGAAGAACGACTCGGAGATGCTGCGGTGGAAATGCGGGTCGGGCCCGCTCGGCGGCCCGGCCATGTCCCAGCGGTAGAGGCCGAACCGGCCGTTGGTGGACGCGCCGGTCGCCAGGTAGCTGGCCGTGCCCAGGCGCATGAGCAGTTCCGGCTCGTGGTTCGCCGGCCGGAACGCCGCGCTGGCCTCACCCTGGTCACCGAGATAGCGCGGTTCGGGGTACGACATCGAGTTGTCCTTCCGGTCGAGTGGCATACCTGTGCGGCATGAATATTCCTCTCCGGCATATCGCCCGGCGGCAATGCCGTCCGGTACGTGCAGCGGTGGGCCCGCACCGGAAGTCCGGTGCGGGCCCACCCGTCGAGCGTGGTGCTATTTGCGGTTGTTGGTGTTCGTGACGCGGTAGGTGTAGTCCGCGTCGAGGTAGGTCAGGTCACCGGTCGGCAGGTTGGAGATGACGACGCCGAAGTCGTCCTGGTTGCCGCTGGCGCATCTGGTGTTCAGGCCGCCGACGGTGAACCCGTTCTGTTCGAACCGGTAGACGTAGTTGCCGGCGCCGTCCGTGCTCTCGCCGGCCAACGTCCGGCCCGGCGTCAGGTCGCAGTGGGCCACGATCTGCACTGTCCAGTTGTTCTTTTGGGTGCCCGTCGTGGTGAACCACTCACCGGCGGCCGAGGACACGGTCGCGTCGGCGCCGTTGACCCGTACGTCGTCCACGAACCACCCGGTGTCGAGGTACGCGGCGTCCGTCGAGTAGCGGAAGCGCACGTCGGTCGTCCCGGCCGGCAGCGTGGCGGTCAGGTGCACGTACTTCGGGTCGTCGACGAAGTACGTGCCGCCGGACGTACCGGTGAGGCCGTTGCCCTCCGTGTTGTTGCCGTGCGGGTCGTCGTTCGTGGTCACCGTCGCCCCGGCGTCGTTCACCAGCGGCACGGTCTTCCATGCGCCGTTGACCTGGGCCTCGACGAAGCCGAAGTCCCAGCCCTCCTCGATGAAGTACCACGTCCAGAAGTCCAGGGTCTTGACTTCGCCCGACGTGTCGACGTTGAGGATGTTGTCAGACTGGCTCTCGTAGCCGGCGTACCAGTGGGTCGTGCCGGTGTGCGGCGGGATCACCGTCTTGTCGTCACCCGCGAAGGTCATCGAGACCGTCGGCCCCGGGTTGCGGAACCGCTCGACCGACATGCCGAACGGTACGGCCGTGGTGTCCGGGCGGGTCTTCAGCCGATCCCACTTGGCCTGCGGGGTGGCGCCGTTGTAGCTGCCGCGGCCGCCCCAGAACACGTCGTCGGCGATGTCGATCGTCCACGAGGTGTCGGCCGGGTCACCGAAGTTGAAGGCCTTGATGTCGTAGATCGGCGAGTCCTCGTCGTCGAGGTAGACGGCGAGGGACCAGTCGCGGAACAGCTCGTCGGCGCTGCGCAGGTCGGCGCCGGTGGCTGCGTTGAACGTGTCGATCGCGTTCTGCACGCCGGTCATGCCGTCGGCCTGCTCCTCGAAGATCGTCTTGATGAGCAGGTCACCGGCCTTGCCGTCGTACTGCTTGTCCGGCGTGTAGGTGCCGTCGCCGTTGCCGCCGGCCTGCTCCCACAGGTACTGGAAGTAGGTGAACGCCGCCCCGTAGTTGGCCACCGTGCCACCCCACCGGGTCAACGACGTCTCCTCATAGAAGACCTGGTGGTTGGACAGGTGCGAGCCACCGGCGTCCAGGCCGTTCAGGAAGATCGCCATGTCGGCGAGCCCCTCGTCGACCCAGGACAGCTCGCCCGGGTCGCTGTAGTTGTGCAGCAGGTGCTCCAGCTCGTGGGCCACCGTGCCCTCGTACAGCTCCGGCCGATCGTTGGTCGGGTCGGCGTCGCGCCACGGCGAGCTGTTCGGACCCACCCGGTTCGCCCAGTCGAGCGCGTCAACCACGATGACGTTCATACCGACGCTGTCGATGAAGTCCGGAGCGAAGTAGCCAGCCGTGTACGACCCGACGGAGCAGTCGTAGTAGGCGTCGTCCTGGATGTTGTAGAGCACCATGACCAGCGAGTCGCTCTCCGGCACGGCCGGGTCGGCCGCCTGCATCGGGCCGAAGTGCTCCTCGTCGACGGCGACGATCTGGTTGGCGAGCTTGTCGCCCACATAGTTGATCTGCGCCTGGGTGAGGGTGAACTTCGACGCCGTGGCGGTGGCGCAGGGGGTGAACTCATCGTCCGGGTTGTGGTCGAACTGCGGGTCGAGGCTGTCGACGCCGGTCGGCGCCGAGCCGTCCAGCGGCGTGCCGGCCGGCACGTAGATGTAGACCGGTGTGCCGTCCGGCGTTTTGCCGGCGTACGCCCGGGTGAAGGCCTGGTCGTACGTGCCGCCCGCGGCGCTGTCGTTGATCGGCAATGTGATCGTTTGCTCGCCCGGGAGATTCTCGTGGTCTTCCGCAAGAGCCGGGGCCGTGGAAACCGCCGCGAGCGCGGTGAAGCCCGCGACCACGGTTGCGATCTTGGCCGGTTTGTTCATTCGCACCTGAGGGTCCTCCTGGGCGCCTTCTGAATGGTTGCTGTGAGGCAAGTTAGAACAGACGACCATCGACGCCCGCGCGATAGGAAGACGTTCGAGATAACGGATCGATCACGAATGTTAGCTCGGCTAACGGCACCAGCGACCAAACGGCAATAACGGACCCGCACCCAGCGACCGGCCGGGCATCCCACTATGCTGCGCCGCTTCGCCGCAGACGATCGGCTACCGGCTCAGCTCGAGCGCGATCCGCAAGTTGTAGGTCAGGGCTTGACCGTGCGCCACTCCGGGCGGCCGGCGAGCCAGGCGTTTGCGAGGATCCCGGCGGCGTTACGGCTCGGGCACTGCTGCACTTTCGAGCGGCCGTCAACGCCACCCATCTGTGCCTCGACCTCCCACAGCTCGCCGTCGGTGCGGATGTAAACGTCGCGGCGCGACCGCCCCCGGTCGCCGTTCCACCAGTGCTTTTCGGTCCTCACGCTGGTCACGTTACCGTCCCTCACGGCCGGAGGACAGATCTCGATCATGGGAAACAGTCACGCAGATCACGGCCCAGCGTCGTGTCGACGCGTCTCGTCAGGGTGGGCCGAGGGAATGTCTACAAGCCCGATTTGCGCCATCACACTGAGTGACGACAACGCCATTCCACAGCTCGGCTTCGGGGACGCTGGCGGACCCGGGCCGGATCAGCGCCCATCCCGACACGATGGACTACCTCCCCGACTGACCCTTTTGTTCTGACCGGCGCTGGGAGCGGGCCAATATGTCGGCGGCGGGCCAGACACGTCTCAAGCCGGTAGGACCGGGTTACGAGCGGCAACGAACAGGTGGAACGTGCTCTCACCACGGGAAATGTGCCGGCGGTCGACCACCGGAATGCCCGCGGCGGCGAGCGCGGCCTCCACGTCGGCCACGGGCCGTAGCCGGAACCCGGTGGCCGTCACCGGCATTCGCGCCATCGCTTCGGGGTCGGCGAAGCCGACGACGAGTCGTCCGGTCGGCGACAACACCCGGGCCAGTTCGGCGAACGACGCCCCCAGGTCGGGTACGAAGTAGATGGTGTTGACGGTGATGACGCCGTCGAGCGCCGCGTCGGCCAACGGCAGCCGTCCCATCGGCGCCTCGTGCAGGACCAGCCGGCCACCCCTGACCGCATTCCGGTGACGGCGCCGGGCGAGATCGACGGCCAGCCGGGAGATGTCGATGCCGTACACCCGCCCGTCCGGGCCGACCCGGTCGAGCAGGAGGGGCAGACCGAGGCCGCCTCCGAAGCCGACGTCGGCGACCACCTGCCCGGGCTCGGGCCCCAGCGCATCGACCGCCGCCCTAACCGGGCCGCGGTTGGCCCGGTTGAGCATGGCCGTGACGTAGCGGCCAGCGAGGCCATGCGGGTGGCCGAGTTGCCGCGCCAGACCGGCCAGGAACCTGTCTTTGACACCCATGCCGCCGTCCTTCCGTCGGTCCCGAGCCGTCTTCCCCACTTGATGATGCGTCCTTAGCCGGGGAACATTACTTCCTCCAGGTCGTGCACCGCCCACGCCGCGAACAGCCCCCAGCAGACCACTCAGGACGGGCGGTCAGGGCGCTGGGCGGAACGCGTCCAGCAGCCGGTTCACCAGCCGGTCGAACGTCGCATCGGGATCGGGCGAAGCGGTACCCCCCGCGAGAACCGCCCGCGCAAACCGCGGGTACCGGCCGCTGGCCAAAACACTGCCCAGGTACGCCGCCATGCCCGCCTGGACCTCCGCTGCACTGCCGCCGGCCTGGCGTACCGCCTCGGCCTGCGCCAGTTCCGACTGCACGTACGACAGCACGAGCCCGTTGAGCAGCCCGATCAGTTCCATCGCGGTCGCATCGTCGAGGATGCCGTCCACCGCGGCGAGCACGAACTCCGTGTAGCGCAGGGTGTTCGGCCCCAGCAGCGCGAAGGTCGGCCGCTGGGTCATCGCGCGCGGCAGCCACGGGTGGCGGTGCACGAGGGCGCGCCCCTGGTGGGCGAGGCCGAGCAGGTCGGCCCGCCAGTCGCCGGACGGTGCGTCGGCCAGCCGGTACTCGCCCGAGGTCGCGTCGACCATCAGGTCGATCAGGTCTTCCTTGCGGCTGACGTAGTTGTACAGCGACATCGTGCCGGCCCCGATCTCGGCGGCGACGTTTCGCATCGACACCGCGTCGAGCCCGTGCTCGTCGGCCAGGCGTACGGCGGCTGCGGCGATCTCGTCGCGGCTGTGCGCGGGCTTTGGGCCCCGGCTGGCTCGTTCGGGGCGCATCCAGATCAGCGGTTCGGCCGGCGGCACTTCGCACATCACCTCGGATGCATTCTAGTTGCGTACGTCGTACGGCGTTGATTAAGGTGAAACTACGTACGCCATACGGGGAGGGTGCCATGATCGTGATGACCGGCTTGCACAAGCGGTTCGGCAAGGTCGACGCCCTCCGAGGGTTGGACCTCACCGTGCCGGCGGGCACCGTCTGCGGCGTTCTCGGGCCCAACGGCGCCGGCAAGACCACCGCCCTCCGGATCCTGGCCACGCTCCTGCGTCCGGACGCTGGACACGCGACGGTGGCCGGGTTCGACGTGGTGCGCCAGGCCGAGCAGGTGCGCGGCAGCATCGGGCTCGCCGGACAGCACGCGGCGATCGACACCCGGCTCACCGGCCGGGAGAACCTGCGCCTGTTCGCCCGGCTCCACCACCTCGGCGAACGGCGCGCCCGCGCCCGCGCCGACGAACTGCTCGACCGGTTCGATCTGGCGGATGCGGCCGATCGCCTCGTCGGCACCTACTCCGGCGGCATGCGCCGGCGCCTGGACGTGGTGGCAAGCCTGATCACCAACCCGCCCGTGCTGTTCCTCGACGAGCCGACCACCGGGCTCGACCCGCACAGCCGCAATGCGATCTGGCACAGCATCCGCGACCTTGTCGCCCGGGGCACCACGGTGCTGCTCACGACGCAGTACCTCGACGAGGCCGACCACCTCGCCGACGACATCGCGGTAATCGCCGGCGGCCGGTT
>DASVMV010000453.1:0-1908 GCA_036384155.1 Micromonosporaceae bacterium | reverse complement strand
AGTTCGTCGAGCAGTTCGTCGTCGGCGGTGACGACGAGCGGAAGGCGGCGTACGACAGGCGCGGCGGTGCGGGTCGACATCGTGGGCTCCGGCGGCGTGAGGGCGGGCTACCGCATCACCCTGTTACCGCTCGGGCCGCCGGACCAGCCGGTCCCGCGGGAGCTGTGGACAACCAGGGCGCCTGTGGACGACGCCCCCCGGGGTCGCCGGATCTGCTATGCCGGTTGCCGATCGAGGGGCGCGCCACGCCCGATCGGGACGAGGAGGCCATGCGCGACCTCGTGGCTCGGCCGAACGGGCCGGCCGGTGGGTGGCGAGGCAGCGACGAAAGAACCCAGATAAAGATCTCGAATCCGAGGTTTAGCCGGTGATCTTCCGGGGCACGGGCATGGAGCTCAAATGGGACGACCCCCGCCGGGGGGTGACGGGGGTCGTCCGGGATTCGGCTCCGGGGGGGTCGAGCCGAATCCGCCCAGCGGTTACGGGGGGTGCAACCGCCGAGGGATCACCGACACGGTATCCCGTATCGACGACACAAGCATGCCCCAGCTCACCCGCACCGTCGAGGCCGAGCGGCCCGAATACTACGGACTGTGACCCCGGGCACCCCAGGCAGGCCGTGCCGCCCGCTAGACTTGCCCGCCGTGGGCCGAAGCGCCGCGTTCTTCGATCTGGACAAGACGGTCATAGCCAAGTCGAGCGCCTTGGCCTTCGGTCGTCCGTTCTACCGCGACGGGCTCATCACCCGGCGTGACGTTGTTAAGTCCGCCTACGCCCAACTCATGTTCCGGCTGGGCGGCACCGACGAGCAGACGATGGCCCGCATCCGGGACTATCTCGCCACTCTGTGCAAGGGTTGGCAGGTCGACCAGGTACGCCAGATCGTCGCCGAAACGTTGCACGAGCTGATCAACCCGTACGTGTACGCCGAGGCGGCAGCCCTGATCCTGGAGCATCAGGCGGCCGGCCGGGACGTCGTCCTGGTGTCCGCCTCCGGGGAAGAGATGGTGCGGCCGATCGGCGAACTGCTCGGCATCACCGACGTGATCGCGACGCGGATGGCGGTCGAGGACGGGCGGTACAACGGCGAGGTGGAGTTCTATGCCGCCGGGCCGAGCAAGGTCGACGCGGTGGGCGAGATGGCCAAGGAACGCGGATACGACCTCGCGGCCTGCTACGCCTACTCCGACTCCTCCACCGACATCCCCCTGCTCGAGTACGTGGGCCACCCGACCGCGGTGAACCCCGACCGGGCGCTGCGCCGGATGGCTCTGGAGAACGCCTGGCCGGTGCTCGAGTTCCGCCACCCCATCCCCCTCGGCCGCCGGCTGCGGGAAAGACCGGCGGTGCCGGTCGCGGCCGCGGCGCTCGGTGTCGGAGTCGGGGTGGCGATCGGGATCGCCTGGTACGGGCGCCGCCAGCGGGCCCGACCGACGCCCGCTTGAGCAGCGACATTGTGTCCGGTCGGGCTGGCGATCGAGGCCGGGCAGGCGTAGAACTACAGGTACGGACCCCGATTCGTCGGGCTCCGCGCACGGCCCCCGGGCACCCACGCGCGACCAGCCGCGGCAGGCCCGCCCCAGCGGGTCCGCGCAGGACCGCTACGGGCGACACAGGTGCACGCCTGGTAACCCGGAGGGACGTGCGTCGACGGCGCCTCTGCGGAGGCGCCGTCCACGTGTCACCCGGATCAGCTCGGGCTCACCGCGCGGCCATCACCTCTTCGCAGATCGCCGTGAGTTCGGCGGCCCCGATCTCCACGGCCGCGCCGTAATGGCGCAGCCACGACCGCACCCCGTCCGGCGTACCGGTGGCGAAGGCGCCCGCCGATCCGACGTACTCGGGTTCCCGCCGCTGGTGACCGACCTCTACCGCGATCAAGTTCCGCGGATCGAATCCGGTCGAGAG
>DASVMV010000452.1:0-4112 GCA_036384155.1 Micromonosporaceae bacterium | reverse complement strand
CACGGTCGGCGGCCAGCTGGCCCGGTTGCTGGCCGAAGGGGTGGCCGGCGCGCCCGCCCGGCAGGTGCACCTGTCCAGCGTCGGCGTTGCCGGTTCCCGCTCGACGGACCTGGCGACCCAGGTGGCTCGGGCGTTGCTGGGCGAGCGCCCGGACGTCGCGGTGATCCTGATCGGCGCCAACGATGTCATCAACCTGCGCCGCCCCGGAGAGGCCGCGGCCTGCGTCGGCGCCGCCGTCCGTCGGCTGCGGGCGGGGGGCGTCGAGGTTGTCGTGGGCACCTGTCCGGATCTGGGCGCGGTCCGCGCCATCGCCCAACCGCTGCGACAGCTCACCGGCTGGGTGGGCCGCCGCACGGCACGCGCGCAGGCCTCGGCGGTACGGGACGCGGGCGGCCGGGTGGTCGACCTCGCCGCCGAGACCGGGCCGGTGTTCCGGGCCGATGCCGGCACCCTCTCCCACGACGGCTACCACCCCTCCGCCGACGGATATCGGGTGTGGGCGGACGCCCTGCTACCGGCCGTCGCCGAGGCGGCGGCGGTCACCCAGCGCCGCTGACCCCCCGACCGCACGCCGGCGGGCGCCGTCTTCCGGTCGAAGTTACCGGCGAGTTAGCGTTGGGCCATGGCCACCGACACGCTCCCCAACGCCGTCATTGTCGCCACTGCCCGGTCGCCCATCGGACGCGCCGCCAAGGGATCGCTGCGGGACGTCCGTCCCGACGACCTGGCAGCCACCGTCGTCCGGGCGGCCCTCGACAAGGTGCCGCAACTCGACCCCGCGCTGATCGACGACCTCAACCTCGGCTGCGGCCTGCCCGGGGGCGAGCAGGGATTCAACCTGGCCCGGGTGGTGGCGACCCTGCTGGGCCTGGACGGGCTGCCCGGCGCGACGCTGACCCGCTACTGCGCCTCGTCGCTGCAGACCACCCGGATGGCCTTCCACGCCATCCGCGCCGGAGAGGGTGACGTGTTCGTGTCGGCCGGCGTCGAGTGCGTCTCCCGGTACGCCCGGGGCAACTCCGACACCCTTCCGCCCGAGGCGCAGGAGCTCGTCGGTGGCGGGTGGCACAACCCGCGGTTCGCCGCCGCGCAGGCCCGCTCCGCCGAGCGGGCCCAGGGCGGAGCACCGACGTGGACCGACCCCCGGACCACCGGCGACCTGCCCGACATCTATCTGGCGATGGGCCAGACCGCCGAGAACCTGGCCCAGGTGTACGACGTCAGCCGCGCCGAGATGGACGAGTTCGGCGTACGCAGCCAGAACCTGGCCGAGAAGGCGATCGCGGACGGTTTCTGGGCCCGCGAGATCACCCCGGTCACCACGCCGAGCGGCGCGGTGGTCAACGCCGACGACGGCCCGCGGGCGGGCGTGACGATGGAGGGGGTTGCCGGCCTCAAGCCGGTGTTCCGCCCGGACGGCCGGATCACCGCCGGCAACTGCTGCCCGCTGAATGACGGCGCGGCGGCGGTCGTCGTGATGAGCGAGACGAAGGCGCGGGAACTCGGCATCACGCCGCTGGCCCGGATCGTGTCCACCGGAGTTACCGCCCTCTCCCCCGAGATCATGGGACTGGGGCCGGTCGAGGCATCCCGGCAGGCGCTGCGGCGGGCCGGCATGACCATCGACGACATCGACCTCGTGGAGATCAACGAGGCGTTCGCGGCCCAGGTGATCCCGTCGTACCGGGAGTTGGGCATCCCGATCGAGAAGCTGAACGTCATGGGTGGCGCCATCGCGGTCGGCCACCCGTTCGGCATGACCGGCGCCCGGATCACCGGCACGCTGCTCAACGCGCTCGACTGGCACGACAAGACCGTGGGCCTGGAGACCATGTGCGTGGGTGGCGGCCAGGGAATGGCCATGATCGTGGAACGACTCAGCTGACACCCTCCCTCTCCGGCCTCTCCCGCCTCTCCCGCTGATCTAGGGCGAATGGTCGCGATCGGAGATCAACTAGCGGCTATTCGCCCTAGATCGCGGGGGAGGTGAACCGGGTCAGAGGGTGGCGCGGGTTGCTCGTACCCGGTCCGCGGCCGCGGCGAGCACGTCGGCACCGGGATCGGCCGCGGCCAGGTCGGCCGCGACCACCCGAAGCTGGTCGGGCAGGGCGAGGTCGTTGTCGAGCCGCGGTACAGGCCGGCGAGGCTCGCCCTCGGCATCCGCGCACCGGTCGGCGATCTCCTGCACGAGGTGGTGCACCAGGTCGCCGCGGGACGTCGTACGGGCGGCCGCCGGTGCCGCCCAGCGTGGTGCGGTCCAGTGGCCGACCTGGGCGACCAGCAGGTCGACGGCGCGCCCTAGCTCCTCAGCGCTCATCGCGGCTCAGTCTAGGCCGGCCGACGGGGGCCGCACAGACGCCGATGCCCGCTCCCCGGGACGGGGAGCGGGCATCGGGTGACGCGCCGGACGGATCAGTCTTCGCCCTGGAAGTAGCTGAGCAGTCGCAGGATCTCGAGGTAGAGCCACACCAGGCTCACCAGGATGCCGAACGCGGCAAGCCAGGAGTAGCGTTGCGGCAGGCCCATCCGTACGCCCTCTTCGACCTCGTGGAAGCTCAGCACGAAGCTGAGCGAGGCCACCACGATGCAGATCAGGCTGAAGCCGATCGCCACGACCGGGTTGCCACCACCACGCAGGCCGGTGTTGACGCCGAAGAGCGACAGCACCAGGTTGATCAGCATGACCGCGAAGAGGCCCCCCATCACCGCGATCAAGCCCCGGGTGAACTTCGGCGTCGCCCGGATGACCCGCGCCTTGTAGAGCATCGCCATCGCGAAGAACACGCCGAACGTCGCGACGACCGCCTGCAGGACGATGCCGTCATAACCCAGCACCGAGTTGAAGAACTTGCTCACCATGCCGACGAAGACGCCCTCGACGACGGCGTAGGCCACCACGAGCGCCGGGTTGGCCATCCGGGAGAACGAGATCACCAGGCCGAGCACCAGCCCGACCATCGCGGCACCGATCCAGGCCGCGCCGAGCAGCGCGTCCGGCACGAGGACCCACGCCGCCGCCGCCGAAGCGGCGAGGATGCCGAGCAGGGCGACGGTCTTGACGACCACATCGTCAACGGTCATCGGCTGGACGGCTGGCGGCGCAGCCTGGTAGCCCTCCGTCGTGGGGTACGGCTGGCCGTAGCCGGGCTGGCCGTAACCGGCCGGACCGTAAGCGGGCTGGCCGTACGGACCGGCCGGAGCGTACCCGGCGCGCTCGCGCTCGGCCGCCTGGCCGAGTCGGGCCAGCACCGGGTTGGAAGTCTTCACCTTCAGACCCTCCCTTTGGGGATCGCTGCACAATGCGTGCGCTACCAGAGTAAACGGCCTAATCAACGTTGGGGAGATCACATGTCCCCGAACCGCAGGCCGCGGCGCACGCACGTGCCGCTCTCCCTCCCCGCTCACCTCCGGAACAGCACCAGTTCGTCGCGGACGCCGGCGGCGGCGACGTCGACGGTCAGCACCGGCCCGACGCCGCGGGCGTAGTACTTGTGCTCCAGCACCTTGGGCTCCAGCGGCGTCGTCTCCTTCGTCTTCACCACCCCCGCGTACGAGCCGGCCATCACCCGGGCGCGCTCCGCCACGGACAGCACCTCGGCCATGTCCTCGGCCTCGCCGCGGTAGAACTCCTGCCGGTAACGGTCGCCGACCCGAGGCTCCGCCGGCATCACGATGCCGGGCAGGGCACCTCGGACGCCCGCTTCCCAGGAACCCTTGGTGCTGACCACCTTGCCGTGCTCGTACTCCTTGGTGTCCTCGCCGAAGTACCAGACGGCGCCGTCGCGGTGCTGGGCGTACCAGTCGAGGGTGTCCTCGATGATCACGCCGTCCAGGCGGACCGTGTCGCGGACCTCGACGCACGGGACGCCCATCACCCGGCGCTGGCGCTTCGTGACCACGACGACCGTCGTCTCGACGCCGTCCGCGCTGTTCGACCGGTACTCCCAGCGCATGCCGGGACGCACCGGGAAGAACGGGTTGTCCACGGCGGCGCCGAACGCGGCCGGGTCGATCCGCGGGGCGTAGGCCCCGGTCACGGGCGCCGCCGAGCTGGCGGGAACAGCCGCCGGCGGCGCGGCCGAGGTCGGCGCGGCGGCGCTGTCCGGGGTGGG
>DASVMV010000451.1:0-9907 GCA_036384155.1 Micromonosporaceae bacterium | reverse complement strand
CGGGGTGGCGGTGGGGCGGGTCACGTCCGGGAACCCCGCAGCTGCGCCGCCCGTCCCATCGGGGTCCGGTACGGCCGGCATCGACGCAACCCGGGAGGAACTTTGAGCGCGGGCCAGCCCAGCGAGGTCGACCTCGACCTGCTGGCCGACTACGTCGGCGGCGCGCTCGAGGGCACCGGTCAGGAGACCGCAGTCGCACGCCTGATCGCCGAGGACCCGGCGTGGGCCCACGCGCACGCCTGGCTCACCCGGAACAGCGGAGACGTACGCCACGTGCTGGCCGAGTGGGGTGCGGTCCCGGCACCCATGCCCGCGGATGTGGTCATACGCCTCACCGCCGCTCTCGCTGCCGCAAGCCCCGCCGCAAGCCCCGCCGCCGCCGCACCGGCCGACGTTCCGGCCCGGTCGCGGCGCGGGGACCCGCGGGCCGACGGTCCCCGGGGTCGCGAACGGCCCGCGCGTGGCTCCCGTCCGCTGCGCCGGCGCGAGGGGGGAACCCGCCGACCCGGCGGATGGACCGTCGGCCCGACCGGCGGACGGCGGATTCCCCGGTGGGCCACCCCCGTGGCCGTCGTGGCCGCGCTCCTGGCGCTCGCCGGCCGCGGGGTGACCTCCCTGGCCGGCGATCGGGCCGTCGTGAGCGGCACCGCCTTGTCGGACAACTCGGCGGAGCGGGAAGGACCTGCGTCCGCAACGATGTCGCCCGGACCACTCGCCGCGTCAGTCCCGGTACGGCTGGCCACCGGGACCGACTACAGCCGGACTTCCCTGGCCGACCAGGTGAATGCGGCCCGGCAGGCGGCCGCGCCCGCCGCGCCGGCGGGCAGTGGTCCTCAGGCGCCGGAGCGGGCCAGCGGAGGGCCGGCGCCCGGGGCCAAGGCGGCGAAGGATCAGGACCGCATCTCGGCCTGCATAACGGCGATCACCGAGGTACACGGGCGCGGTGCATTGCGGGTCGAGTGGGTGGACGCGGCGTCGTTCGAGGGCCTGCCCGCCCTCGTCGTGGTGTTCGTTGATCGAACCGGCGAGCGGTGGGCGTGGGTCGCGTCGCCTGACTGTGGGCAGCCGCAGGTCGGCGCAGCCACCCGCTACAGCTCACGAGTAGGGTGAGGTTGACGGTCGGCCCGACCCGGCCGGGCTCGGCCGCGTGACATCAGCCACCGGATGTCCCGTTCGGGAATCTCCGGTCAATACGATGACGTTCTGCTGGTGCTGAGCTAACTGGCCGCCGGCGGCACGCGGGCACGGGTGGCGAACCAACACGACGCGGGAGACGGCAGTGGACGAGGTCCGCAATCTGATCATCATCGGCTCCGGGCCGGCCGGATACACCGCGGCGGTCTACGCCGCCCGGGCCAACCTGAGGCCTCTGGTGATCGAGGGGGTGCAGTCCGGCGGTGCGCTCATGACGACCACCGACGTGGAAAACTTCCCCGGCTTCCCGGACGGGATCATGGGTCCCGAGTTGATGGATGCCATGCGCAAGCAGGCCGAGCGATTCGGGGCCGAGTTCATCACTGACGACGTGACCCGGGTCGAGTTGGCCGATACCGGCGTACCGGGATCTGGCGCGGTCAGCACGGCGTACGTCGGCGAGGCCGCTTACCGGGGCCGTGCGGTCATCCTCGCCACCGGCTCCGCCTGGCGTCCGCTTGGTGTTCCCGGCGAGCAGGAGTTCCTCGGCCACGGCGTGTCCTCGTGTGCCACGTGTGACGGGTTCTTCTTCCGCGGGCAGCATGTCGTGGTGGTCGGCGGCGGCGACTCGGCCATGGAGGAGGCGACATTCCTCACCCGGTTCGCCGAGTCGGTGACGATCATCCACCGTCGCGATGAGTTCCGCGCCAGCAAGATCATGGCGGCTCGCGCGCTGAGCAACGACAAGATCCGGGTGGAGTGGAACTCGATCGTCGAGGAGGTCCTCGGCGAGGACGGCAAGGTTTCCGGCGTCCGATTGCTCAACGTACATACCGGCCAAGTCAAGACCATCGACGTCAGTGGGGTCTTCGTGGCGATCGGGCATGACCCCCGCAGCGAACTCTTCCGCGGTCAGCTCGAGTTGGATGACAGCGGCTACGTCCGCGTCGAGGCACCGACCACCCGGACCAACGTGCCCGGTGTCTTCGCCGCCGGCGATCTGGTCGACCACACGTACCGCCAGGCGATCACCGCGGCCGGCTCCGGTTGCGCCGCGGCGCTGGACGCGGAGCGTTTCCTCGCCACCCTGCAGGCCTGAAGATCAACGCAATCCTGATACATCAACAGCGCGTCCCCCAAAGGAGGCTCTCAGTGGGAGCAACAAAGCCGGTCACCGACGCGAACTTCGTCAGTGACGTGCTGCAGTCCGACAAGCCGGTGCTGGTCGACTTCTGGGCCGAGTGGTGCGCCCCGTGCCGCAAGGTTGAGCCGCTGCTCGACGAGATCGCTGGCGAGATGGGCGACAAGGTCAGCATCGTCAAGCTCAACATCGACGAGAACCCGGAGACCGCTCGTGCCTACCGCGTAATGTCGGTTCCCACGCTGACCGTCTTCAAGGGAGGCCAGCCGGTGAAGTCGGTGGCAGGTGCCCGCCCGAAGAGCGACCTGGTGCGCCTGATCGAGTCGGCGCTGTAACGTCCCGTCGAACGGCGGGCGGCCCGGCCAACGCCGGTCGCCCGCCGTTCGTTTCGATTCGCTCTCGCCCGCACCCGGTCGACCGGTTGCCACGCATCACGCCAAGTCGGGGCGACCGGCGGGCGGGCCACGGTAGGCTCCGGAGGCTCGAAGCTGCAATGGGAGGTCGTCGTGCGTCCAATCCGACGTGGTGACCGCGGCCCCGCTGTCGCTGAGATCCGGGCCATCCTGGTCGGCCTGGACCTTCTGGCACCCAGGCCGGCGGCCGGCGTCGAGGAGTTCGACGCCGCCACCGATGAGGCGGTACGCGCGTTCCAACAGAGCCGCGGCCTCACCAGCGACGGATGGGTGGGTCCGGAGACCTGGCGGGCGCTGGACGCGGCCCGCTGGAGGCTGGGCGCCCGTACGCTCTACCACGGCGTCCCGGTGCCGCTGCGGGGAGAGGACGTCCGCGCGCTCCAGGAGCGGCTGCTGGAGATGGGGTACGACGTCGGCCGCGCCGACAGCATCTACGGCGCGCAGACCGCTCGGGCGGTCGCCCAGTTCCAGCGCGAGGTCGGCCTGACTCCCGACGGCTCATGCGGGCCGCAGACGATGAAGGCGCTGCGGCGACTGGGACGCAAGGTCGTCGGCGGTCGCCCGCAGTGGCTCCGGGAGTCCGAGGTCCTCCGGCAGGCCGGACCCAACCTCGTCGGCAAAGTGATCGTCATCGATCCGGGTCACGGCGCGTCCGACCCGGGCTGGACCGTCCAGGACGGCCGCCTGCGGTGGTCGGAGGCCGATCTGGCGTACGACCTCGCCACCAGGCTTGAGGGGCGGCTGGCCGCGGCCGGCATGCGGGTGCACCTCACCCGGGGCCCTGCGCCGCGCCAGCCGATAAGTGACCTGGATCGGGCCGAGCTGGCGAACGGACTCGGCGCCGACCTGCTGATCTCGCTCCATATCGACGGGCATGCCAACCCGGCGGCGGACGGCGTTGCCACCTACCACTACGGCACCGGAAGCGGCGTGACCTCCACGGTCGGGGAACGGTTGGCCGGCCTGGTCCAGCGGGAGATCGTTGCCCGGACGGGATTGCGCAACTGCCAGACCCACGCGAAGACCTGGGAGCTGCTGCGACTGACCAGGATGCCCGCCGTACGCGTGGACGTCGGTTACCTCACTTCACCCCTGGACCGGGAACGCCTGACCGATCCGCGGTTCCGCGACCACGTGGTGGATGCCGTTGTCGCGGCGGTGCAGCGGATGTACTTTTCGATCGACCAGGACGTACCAACCGGCACCTTTGACGTGCGGCAACTCCGCGCGGCGGTCGCGGCCGGCGTACTCGACTGAGACCGTCCCGTCCCCGCGCAACTCCGGTCAGCCGGTGGACGTTCGCGTGGCGGGGCGTACCGGCCGCAGCAACGTCTCCGGACTCATCGAACCGAGCAGCCGCTCGAGGGCGTACTCGACGTCGGACTTCCACGACAGCGCGGTGCGTAGCTCCAACCGCAACCGGGGATACCGCGGATGCGGCCGGACGGTCTTGAAGCCGACCGACAAGAAGAAGTCGGCCGGGGCGAGGCAAGTGGCCCGCTCGGCGGCACCCCGATCGGCGGCCCGGTCTTCCTCGCTCTGGCCGAACCTCGCGTCGCCGAACGCCTCGATCGCCCTGATGCCGCGCTTGGTGAGGTCGCGCGCGACACCCTGCACCAGCATCCGGCCCAGCCCACCGCCGGCGAACGCGCTCACCACGTGGGCCGTCGTGAGCAGTGCGGCGTCCGCGGAAACCGGCGAGGTCGGAAACGCCATCGAGCGCGGCAGGTACGCCGGCGGCGCGTACATGACGTAGCCGGCCGGCATCCCATCGACGTAAGCCAGCTTGCCGCACGAACCCCACTCGAGAAGCGTCTGGGAGACCCATGCCTCCTTTTCGAGGGCAGGGTCACCGGCGGCGTTCGCGCGATCGGCGGCAACGGGATCCAGTTCCCAGAACACACACCGCCGGCATTGGCGGGGGAGGTCTTCGAGCGTGTCGAGGGTCAGGCTCACCAGACGGCGCGACATGGACGCATCACCGCAGAGTTCTCAGAGTTGGCAAAAAGGGTGGAGCTGAGCACGTAGTGCCTCCTTGCTCCAACCAGCGATCGTACGCCGCAGGAGGGGCAGGCGGGGGAGATCCCGGCGCAGCGTGAGGCTCGGATGACGGGGTAATACGATCGACCCGAGCGCGTGCCGCCGAAGCCGCCGGCACCCCGCAAGCGGGCCGCTGTACGAACGCGATCGAGGTGAGGAATGACCGGCACGACGCTCGACGACTACACCGATCGCTACGCCCAACGCATCAACGGCATGACCGCGTCAGAGATACGCGCCCTTTTTGCGGTGGCGAGCCGGCCCGAGGTCGTCTCGCTGGCCGGCGGTGCACCGTACGTGGCCGCCCTTCCGCTGGACGCGGTCGGCGAGATGATCGCCCAACTCGCCACCGACCACGGCGGGACGACCCTCCAGTACGGCATCGGCCAAGGGACGCCCGAACTGCGCGAGCGCATCTGTGAGGTGATGAGCCTCTCCGGCATCGACGTGGGGTGCGGGGCGTCTCCCGAGGACGTCGTGGTGACCGTTGGCGGTCAGCAGGCTCTCGACCTCGTCGCCCGGCTGTTCCTCGACCCAGGGGACGTGGTGCTGGCGGAAGGCCCGACGTACGTGGGAGCGCTAGGCGTCTTCCAGGCGGCGCAGGCCCGGGTTGTCCACATCGCGATGGACACCGACGGTCTCGTTCCCGAGGCGCTCGAGCAGGCGATCGCGGAGACCACGCGGGCCGGGCGGCGACCCAAGTTTCTCTACACGATTCCGACGTTCCAGAACCCCGCGGGCGTGACGCTGACCGACGAGCGGCGGGAACGCGTACTGGACA
The DNA here is from genome assembly GCA_036384155.1 of Micromonosporaceae bacterium. Lineage (GTDB taxonomy): Bacteria > Actinomycetota > Actinomycetes > Mycobacteriales > Micromonosporaceae > DASVMV01. The sequence goes on along the minus strand of DASVMV010000451.1, from coordinate 4,398 downwards.
TCTGCGAGCGGGCCGGACTGTTGGTGGTCGAGGACGACCCGTATGGCCAGCTCTCCTTCGAGGGGGAGGCGCCGTCGCCGCTGCGCGCCCGGCGGCGCAACGGTGTCTTCTACCTGAGCACGTTCTCCAAGACCTTTGCGCCGGGGCTACGGGTGGGCTGGATCCTCGCGCCACACGCCGTACGCGACAAGCTGGTCATTGCCAGCGAGGCGCAGATCCTTTGTCCGAGCGCGTTCGCCCAGGCCGCTGTCACGGCCTACCTCGCCACGATGCCGTGGCAGGAGCAACTCAAGGTGTATCGCGAGGTCTATCAGGAACGACGCGACGCGCTCTTGGCCGCGATGGCCGACCTCATGCCCGCGGGCACGAGCTGGACCAAGCCCGGTGGTGGCCTCTTCGTCTGGGCCAATCTGCCCGATGGACTCGACTCGAAGGCGATGATGCCGCGGGCCGTGGCCGCTCGGGTCGCATACGTTCCCGGCACCGGCTTCTACGCCGACGGCACCGGCACCGGCAACATGCGGCTCAACTTCTCCTTCCCGGCGCCCGATCGGATCCGGGAGGGCGTACGGCGCCTGGCCGGAGTGATGGAGCAGGAGATCGCCACCCGCCGGGTGTTCGGCGGCTGACGCCACTCGGTCGCTCGGGGACCGCGACCAGGCCCCGGGGGAGAGGTGCCGGATCGCGCCGGGCGACACCCGAGCGAGCGGGGCGACCGGAACGTGCGGGGCGAGCGGAACGCGCGGCCCGGGACTTGGCATGATTTGCGGCATGAGTACGACGACAGCGGCCGACCCGGTCCCGGCGGGCGCCAACGCGAGCGACCTCAGCGTGATGGTCCTCGCCGGGGGCCTGTCGTACGAACGGGACGTGTCTCTGCGGTCCGGCCGGCGGGTGCTGGACGCCCTTCGGGTAGTCGGCATTCACGCCCAGTTGTGCGACGCCGACGTGACGCTGCTTCCCGCCCTGCAGGCCGATCCGCCCGATGCTGTCGTCATCGCGCTGCACGGGGCCACCGGCGAGGACGGTTCACTTCGTGGCGTCCTCGACCTGTGCGGCGTCCCGTACATCGGTTCCGATGCGCGCGCCTCGCGCGTGGCCTGGGACAAGCCCTCGGCGAAAGCGGTGCTGCGGGAGGCGGGGATTCCGACGCCGGACTGGGTGGCCCTGCCGCACGACCGGTTCTCCGAGTTGGGTGCCGTGGCGGTCCTCGACCGGATCGTCGAACGCCTCGGCCTGCCGCTCATGGTCAAGCCAGCACAGGGTGGGTCGGGGCTTGGTGCCACGGTGGTCCGCGACGCGGCCGCGATGCCCGCCGCGATGGTCGGGTGCTTCGCGTACGGCTCAACCGCGCTGGTCGAGCAGTACGTCGCCGGCATGGGCGTCGCCGTCTCGATCGTGGACCTCGGTGCCGGCCCGCAGGCCCTGCCGGCCGTCGAGATCGTGCCCAAGAACGGCGTGTACGACTACGCGGCGCGCTACACCGCCGGCATGACCACCTGGCACGTGCCTGCCCGGTTGGCGCCAGACACGGCAGCCCGGGTTGCCGAAACCGCGTTGGCCGCGCATTCCGCCCTGGGATTACGTGATCTGTGCCGGGTCGACCTCATCGTGGACGACGCGGGACGGCCGAACGTACTGGGCGCGAACGTCTCCCCCGGAATGACGGAGACCTCGCTGCTTCCGCTCGCGGCCCAGGCGGCGGGCCTCGATCTGGGTCATCTGCTGGGCGCCATGGTCGCCCGCGCCGCGCTGCGCCGGTAGGTCCCGCCGGGAACGCCGTGCGACCCCGGCGGCCCGATCTCTCGACCGGACCCGCATGGCTGGGTCGCACGGTCAGATGTTCACCTGGGCTGCGGGACCGCGACGGACGGGCCCTGCCGGGCGGCCTCCGCGCGTGCCTCCTCGATCTCCTCCGGCGCCGCTTCGATCATGGCCACCGACTGGCTGCCCTCGTCGGCGTCACTGCTGCCGGCATGGCCGGTCTCAGCGAGGCTGGTTGCGGCGGAGCTTGCGCCGGCGGCGTCGGCGCTGGACGATGCGGTCTCGGCGAATCTCGACGGCGACTGCCACTCGATCCGGGGCGGCTCGGCCAGCGCCCGGCCACCGAAGTCCGCGAGCCAAGCGGCCACCAAGGCCAGGTTCTCGCGCCACGTGGGTTCGGAGACCGGAGGCAGAATGTCGTCCCACAGGGCGAGGAAGGTGCCTCGCAACTGCAGGCGCCCGTACGGGCGCGCGAGAAACCACAGATGAAGGTGAGCCGCCCCGTCGCCCCAGCGGTTGACGTGAACCCGCGCCACGCCGTCGAGAGAGCGAACGGCCCGCTCCAGCCGAACGGTCATCACGCCGAGTTCCGCGGCGAGCATGTTGGGCAGATCCCCCAGATCGAAGTGCGACCTGGACTCGAGGATGAGCACCATTGGGAGTCCGCTCGGTCGGTCCATTGCACGGACCCGCCAGCGCTCGCTCACCCAGATGTACTCCTCATCCGGCGCGGCGCAGGCCGCGCACTCGGCGCCGTTCTCACCCTTGCGCGGCGGCTCGAGCGGGACCGGATCGTGGAGGGCTTTGACGCGGAAATTGCCCTCGAAGGGGAAGGAGGGCCATCTGGTGAAATCGGGAACAGAGGGAGGGGTGTTGGGCACGAGCCTGACCCTAGCGGAGCCAATGGGTGGCTGTCGTGTCCCCGTTTTCGTGGCCGGCGACCGGAGGGTATCGGTGCCGGGACATCGGCGCCGCGGTCGGCGCCGCGGTCGGTGCCGCGGTCGGTGCCGAAACCGGCGATGTTGTCTCGCCCGGGTTTCACGTGAAACCTCGGTCCTATCTCCGCGAGCGGCTTCTTCGCCCCGGGTTCGGGACGGTCGGCCCGGCGGCGGCGTCGCTACGCATCCCGCCTCCTGCCTCCCGCCTTCTCGTCGATTCTGTCCACAGGTCTTTTCCACAGGCCAGGCGCCGCAGGCCCATATCCGCGGGTAGAACCGCGCGAGGGCCTGTGGATTATCAGGCCGGCCCGGATGGGGAGCGGCGGGGTTTCCTCCAAAGACAGGCGGACCGGGGGTACGGAGCCAGATGCGGCGAGTTGAGCGGAGTAGGCGGCGCCTTTGGCTACCGAGTCCCGGAGGCCGTTTCACGTGAAACGCAGACCGTCGGGGCCTGGCGACGGCCCGGGCAACTCAACCCGGGCATGACGCACTGATCCCACGTACGGCGGTGTTAGTCCGGCCCGGACGTACGCGCCAGATGGGCCGCGTCGCCGGCGGGCCAGAAGCTGACCCGTCCGTCACGGCGCGGGTATGGCTGCGACCCGGCTTCGAAAGCGGCGGCGCCACGCTGTGCCCGCCAAATGCGGCCTGCGGCCCCGTCCTCGGCACCACCGAAAACGCCCCCACCGGCCGCCCGGCTCGGCGCCAGACGCCCGAGGCCGTCAGACGCGGCCACGCGCGCTGCCCATCGAGGCCTGGCAACGCGCAGAAGTATGCCGACGGCGGATCGACGCGAACCCGCTTCTCGCACCCGGGTTCAGGGCTGCTCGGGTTGGTCGCCCACTCCGATGATCGACACGATCCGCTCCAGGTCGTCCACGGTCGCGAACTCGATAGTGATCTTGCCCTTGCTCCGGCCGAGGTCCACCTTGACCCGGGTGTCGAACCGGTCGGACAGCCGATCGGCGAGGTCGGCAAGGGCCGGAGCGTGCGGCTTGGGCCGGCGCTTCGCGGACGCGGATTTTCCGGCCGGATCCCCGGAGACCGCGAGGGTCACCAGTTCCTCTGTCGCCCTGACCGACAGTCCCTCGGCCACAATCCGACGAGCCAGATCGTCCTGTGCCTCCGCGTCGTCGAGCGCGAGCAGGGCGCGCGCGTGACCGGCCGAGAGTACGCCCGCCGCCACTCGGCGCTGCACCTGCGCGGGGAGGTTGAGCAGCCGGATCGTATTGGAGATCTGCGGCCGGCTCCGTCCGATGCGCCGGGCCAGTTCGTCGTGTGTCGCGCCGAACTCTTCCAACAGTTGCTGGTAGGCGGCCGCCTCCTCCAGCGGGTTGAGGTTCGCTCGATGCACGTTCTCCAGCAGCGCGTCCCGAAGCATCGCATCGTCTCGCGTGTCCCGCACGATCGCCGGGATCGACTCTCGGCCGAGGGCCTGGGCCGCCCGCCATCGCCGTTCCCCCATGACCAACTCGTACTTGTCGGCATCGGTCTGCCGGACCACGATCGGTTGCAGGAATCCGACCTCGCGGATGGACGTCTTGAGTTCCTCCAGCGCCTCCTCGTCGAACACCTGCCGGGGCTGCTTGGCGTTCGGAACGATGGACTCGACCGGAATTTCGGCGAAGCGGGCGCCCGGCACCGGGGCGAGGTCGGTTTCGGCGCGGGCAGCTCCCGCCGGCTCCACTGCGGGGAC
>DASVMV010000450.1:0-7896 GCA_036384155.1 Micromonosporaceae bacterium | reverse complement strand
ACCGCTGATGAGTGCCGACACCGCCGCTTCCGCCGGTACGCCCGCCGCCGACGCACCGGACGCCGCCGGAGCGGCGGCCGGCTACCGTCCCGGAGCCACGCTGCCGGTGCTGGCCGAGGCACGTCGGCAGGCGGCGCGGCGGCGTACCCAGGTGGCGCTCGGGTTCATGGTGGTACTGCCGCTGATCATCCTGGCCGCGTTCCAGTTCGACTCGGGTGGTGGCGGCGACGACAACGGCCGCGGGGAGTTCGCCAGTCTCGTCGAGCTGGCCACCTCCGGCGGGCTCAACTTCACCCTCTTCACCATCTTCGTGTCGGCGTCGTTCCTGCTGGTGGTCGTGGTGGCGCTGGTCAGCGGCGACACCGTGGCCAGCGAGGCGAGCTGGGGGAGCCTGCGCTACCTGCTGGCGATCCCGGTGCCCCGGGCCCGGCTCCTCGCGGTGAAGCTGGTGGTCGCCTTGGCGTACTCCGCCCTGGCGCTGCTGTTGCTCGCCGGCACCGCGCTGGCGGTGGGCACCCTGCGGTACGGCTGGTCGCCGTTGCGCAGCCTGGCGGCGGCCGAGATCCCGGCCGGCGACGGCGTGCTGCGCCTGCTGGCGGTGCTGGGTTACCTCGCCGTCGCGCTGCTGGTGGTGGCGGGTTTGGCGTTCCTGCTGTCGGTATCGACCGACGCGCCGCTGGGCGCGGTCGGCGGTGCCGTGCTGCTCTGGATCCTGTCCAGCATCCTTGACCAGATCACCGCGCTCGGTGTGCTACGGAACTTCCTGCCGACGCACTACAGCACGGCGTGGCTGGGCTTGTTGTCCACCCCGATGCAGACCGACGACGTCGTACGGGGATGTATCTCGGCCATCTCCTACGCCACGCTCTTCTGGGCCCTGGCCTTCTGGCGCTTCGCCCGTAAGGACGTGGTGAGCTGAGGCTCCCGGCGCCGCCCGGACGGATCTCACCCGATTCGCAATGTCGCGCCGCTCGTGACTGCCAGACTCGGCGTAATGAGCAGCGGCCGAGCTCCGCGGTTGGGCGGGATCAGGAGGGTGGAGGCGGGCACCCGGGTCAGCCGCCTCGAAGTGTTCTTCGATCTGGTGTTCGTCTACGGGCTCTTCAACATCGCCCGCTTCGTAACCAAGGACCTTACGGTCGCCGATCTGACCGAGGGCCTGCTCCTGCTGGCGCTGCTCTGGTTCTGCTGGGTCTCGCATGTGCTGGTGGCGCAGCGGGTCAGGCTCACGGAGGGCTACGCGCAGCTGGTCACGTTCGCGGCCATGGCTGCTGTGGTGGCCATCGCCCTGACGGTTCCCCGCGCCTTCGGCGACCAGCCGGGCGGAGCTCCCGCGCCGCTGCTGTTTCCGGCCTGCTACATCACGATCCGGGGGCTCCACTTCTGGCTGCACTGGCAGGCGGCTGTGGAGTTGCCCGGCGAACGGCGCCAGATCGCTCGGCTCGGCGTCGCCCTGCTCGTCTCCACCGCTCTGCTGTTCCTCGCCGCGGTGCTCCCATGGTATGTCGACCTGTTCACCCAGGTATGGGTTCGCATCGGCGTGTGGGCCCTCGCCGTGCTGATCGAGTACCTGACCGGGCTCTCGGTGGGGCTGTCGGGCTGGCGGCTGGCCGCTCCCGGCCATTTCGTCGAACGCTTCGAGCTGCTGGTCATCGTGACGCTGGGCGAGTCGGTCCTCTCCATCGGCATCGGCAGCGGGGTGCTCGGCCGTCCGATCACGTGGCCCGCATTCTTCTCCTCGATCCTCGCCGTCGTCGTGATCGCATCGCTGTGGTGGGCGTACTTCGACATCGTCGCCCCCGCCGCCCAGTTGGCGCTGGAGGCCAGCCAGGGACGGGACCGCATCGCGCTGGCCCGCGACGCGTACATCTATTTACATCTCCCGATCATCGCGGGGGTGATGCTGCTCGCCCTCGGCGGCGAGGAGGGACTGCGCTATCTCGGCTCACCGGAGGTCGATATCCGCAAGCCGGTGCCCGGGCTGGGCGCGCTCCTGGTGATGGCGAGCGTCGCCCTGTACTTCCTCGGCCTGGCGGCGTTCCAACTGCGCGCCCTCGGCACCGTCCTCTGGACCCGCGTGGCAATTGTCCTGTTCTTCGCCGCGCTCGTCCCGGTCGCCGGCCGGATTCCCTCGGCGCTGGCGGTCGGCCTCCTCGGCGCCGGCTGTATCGGCCTCGTCATCGCCGAGACCGTCCTGCTCGCTGACTCCCGACGCGCGCTGCATCAGGAAGTCCGCCGGGAACGGGAGGCACATGCGGCTCGGGAGACCGAGTGGCGGCGCCGCCACCGCTGACCGGCCCCACCTGCTCAGGAAGTGGGACGGCGGCCGGGCCAGCGGGGAAGCGGCCGGTAGAGTCGGCGGAACAACTGCATACCTCATCCAGAGGGGCTGAGGGAACGGCCCGATGACGCCCCGGCAACCACCCGCGCGCTCGACGAGGAGCGGGCAGGTGCCAAATCCGTCCCGCTGTGCGGGAAAGATGAGAGGACGACACCGAGATGACGTCGATCGCCGACGCTACCACTCCCACGTTCGCCGCCGGTCCCGCCACGGGCCTGGTCTGTCGCGGCTGCGGGGCGCGTTACCCACTCGCCGCGCAGCACGCCTGCTACGAGTGTTTCGGCCCGCTCGAGGTCGGCTACGATCCGGCCGCGCTTGCCCGGGTCACCCGCTCGGACATCGAGGCGGGGCCGCAGAACATCTGGCGGTACGCCGCTCTGCTCCCCGCCGGCCGGGACCCGGCCACCCGGGTCACCCTGGATCCCGGACTCACCCCGCTGGTCGGCGCGCCGGCGCTCGCCGCCGAACTGGGCCTGCGGGCACCGTTGTGGGTGAAGGACGACAGTGCGAACCCCACCCACTCGTTCAAGGATCGGGTGGTGTCGGTCGCTCTGACCGCGGCCCGCGGGCTGGGCTTCACCCGGTTCGCCTGCGCGTCGACCGGAAATCTGGCCAACTCGGTGGCCGCACACGCCGCGCGGGCCGGTGCCCGGTCGATCGTGTTCATCCCCTGCGACCTGGAGCAGGGCAAGGTCGTCGCCACCGCCGTGTACGGCGGCGAACTCGTCGCCGTCGACGGCTCGTACGACGACGTCAACCGGCTCTGCGCGGAACTGGTGGAGACCGACGAGTTCGCCGAGACGGCGTTCGTCAATGTCAACGTGCGCCCCTACTACGCCGAGGGATCCAAGACGCTCGGCTACGAGGTGGCCGAGCAGCTCGGCTGGCGGATCCCGGCGCAGGTGGTCCTTCCGATGGCCAGCGGTGAGCTGCTCACCAAGGTGGACAAGGCGTTCAGCGAGCTGGTCGAGATCGGCCTGGCCGAGCCGCCGGCCGACGGGTGGCGGGTCTTCGGCGCCCAGTCCGCCGGGTGCAACCCGATCGCCACTGCGCTGCACGCCGGCAGCGACACGATCGTGCCGGTCAAGCCGACCGGCATTGCCAAGTCGCTCAACATCGGCGATCCGGCGGCCGGCCCGTACGCCCTCGAAGCGGTGCGCCGCACCGGCGGGTGGATGGAGTACGCCGATGACGACGAGATTCGCGAGGGAATCCGACTTCTGGCCCGCACGGCCGGCGTGTTCGCCGAGACGGCTGGCGGCGTCACAGTGGCGGCGCTGCGCAAGCTCGCGGCGGGAGGCCGGCTGGACCCGGAGGCCGAGACGGTTGTCTTCAATACCGGGGAGGGGCTGAAGACGCTGGACGCGCTGACCCGGGTGGTCGGGCCGACGTACCAGATTCGCCCTTCGTTGCGCGCGGTTCGTGACGCCGGCCTGCTCGGCTGACGGCCGTCGATCGTCGCGGCGCGCCCGTTCTTTTCGGGCGCCGGCGTGTCCTGGTGAACCGGCCGCGGGGTACTTGACTGGCGCCGCCGCACGGCGCAAGATGCTCGGTGCGGGAGGCACCGCGCCGTAGGCTTTCAAAGCACTTACGACCCCAACGCCGGCGGCGTTGTGCGCGCGTCCTCCCGACCACTTCCGAGCGCCCGGCGGTCCCGCCGGGCGCTCGTCGTATGTCGCAGCGACCAAATTCGGTCGCGCCGATCCGCTGGTCCGGGCATCCTGTCCGGCATGGACATCGCCGTCATCCCTTTGGACGTCGCCGACGACGCCGCCGTCGAGCGCGCCTTTGAGATCGAGGCGGCGGCCGTAGCCGCGGACCTACCAGGCTTCCCGCCGGTATGCCACCAGAATTTCGTCGGCGGGATCCGCCACCCGTGGCCCGGCTACCGGTCACACCACGCCCTTGCCTACCTCGACGGCACGCCGGCCGGATACGTCCGGACCGACCTCCCGCAGTTGGACAACACCGACAACGCCTCGGTGGAGCTGTCCGTCCATCCGGATCAGCGCACGCGGGGGGTGGGCCGCGCGCTGCACGAGTACGTGGTGCGGTACCTCCGCGACGCGGGCCGCAAGCGCGTGGTCGGCATGTCCGTAAAGGAGCTTCCGGGCGGTCCGGCGCGATCGTCGGCCGGTGCGGCCTTCGCGACCGCGATGGGCGCCACCTCGGCGCTGTTCGACGTGCGTCGGCGGCTCGACGTCACGGCGATCGACGAACCGGCGATCGAGGGCATGCTCACCGCGGCCTTGCGCCGGGCGAGCGGCTACTCCCTTGTGCAGTGGGCCGGCCGCGCCCCGGACGAGTACGTCGACGATGTGGCCTATCTCGACGGCCGGCTGGTGGCAGACGCGCCGATGGGCGACCTGGCGTGGGAGCCGGAGAAGGTCGACGCCGCCCGGGTGCGCCGTGCCGAGGCAACGCGGGAGGCACGCGGTCGGCGGGCCTACCACACCGGGATGCGGCATGACCGGAGCGGCCGCCTGGTGGCGTGGACGACGCTCGATTTCAGCGCGGGCAACCCCTGGCATGCGTTCCAGCAGATCACGATCGTCGAGCCGCGGCACCGGGGGCACCGGCTCGGCACCATCGTCAAGATCGAAAATCTGCGGTACGCCCGAGCGCACGAACCCGAGCTGAAAGCGGTGGACACCTGGAACGCGGCCGCCAACGACCACATGATCTCGATCAACGAGGCGATGGGGTTCCGTCCGGTCGACGGGTGGGATAACTGGCAGTTGACGGTGTAGCCGCGCCAGTAGGCCCGCCCCGGCTGCGTCTGCGGTGGACGGCCGTGATGATCCGGGCGGCCCAGGGGCGCAGTGGCGGGTCCTCGTAGCCGCCGGCGCGCAGGCCGGCTCGGCGCTCGAAGGGGTTGCGCCCCCCGTAGCTGCCGGTCAACAGGTAGGAATAGCCGCACATAGTCCAATACGCGGGCCAGAAGAGCGGGCCGAACGCCGCGTACTGGGCGATGTGTCGCATTTCGTGGCCGAGCACGTCGGCCCGGTCGGGATCCAGCAGCCACTCCGCCGGTTTGCGGGTGAGGATCACGGAGCCCACCGTGAAGCAGTCCTGCTTCGGCAGCGGCAGGCGGTAACCGCTGGCGACGATGACGCCGCCCGGTGCCCGTACCCGAACGGTGCGGGCGGCCGCCGCGAGCGCCAGGCCGGCCAGCGTCGTGCCGTTTATCCAGGTCGCGGTGCGGTGCAGCGGGCGTACGGGGGTCATGTAATCAGCATCTACCCGGGCCGGGCAGTAGGTCCATGGGCCGGTGCCGGCCCTTACTGTCCGACATCCGCCTACGGCATGATGGCGGAATGACGGAGACCCCGCACCCCCTGTACGCCAAGCACGCCGACACCCTCGAGCGGGCGCTCAAAGCGATCACTGACCGCGGGTACTGGTCGGCCTATCCCGAGTCGCCCAGCCCCCGGGTGTACGGCGAGAACGCCGCCGCCGAGGGCGAGGCCGCCTTCCGGTCGTACCTGGGCGGACAGTTCCCCCTCGACCAGCCCGGCGCCCGGGACTGGATCGCCACCGAGCACAGCCCGTTCGGGCTGGAGCTGGACGTGCGATATCCGCACGGCGATGTCGACGAGCTGATCGGCGCGGCGGGCGCGGCGCTTCCGGCCTGGCGGGATGCCGGACCGCAGACCCGGGTCGGCGTCTGCCTGGAAATCCTGGCCCGGTTGCACGCCCACATCTTCGAACTGGCCAACGCGGTGCAGTTCACCAGCGGCCAGGCGTTCGTCATGGCGTTCCAGGCCGGTGGCGCCCACGCGCTCGACCGGGCGCTGGAGGCCCTGGCCTACGCGTACGCGGAGATGTCCCGTCACCCCTCGACCGCCGAGTGGGAGAAGCCGGCCGGCAAGGGTGAACCGCTGCGCATGACGAAGACCTTCCACGTGGTCCCCCGCGGTATCGCGCTGGCGATCGGCTGCAACACCTTCCCGACCTGGAACTCGTACCCGGGCATCTTCGCCTCGCTGGTCACCGGCAACCCGGTCATCGTCAAGCCGCACCCCCGCGCGGTGCTGCCGCTCGCGATCACCGTGCGGTACGCCCGCGAGGTGCTGGCCGAGGCCGGGTTCGACCCCAATCTGGTGCTGCTCGCCGCCGAGGCGCCCGGGGAGAAGCTGGCCTCCACCCTCGCGGTACGTCCCGAGGTCAAGATCGTCGACTTCACGGGATCGACCGAGTACGGGGACTGGCTCGAGGCGAACGCCCGGCAGGCGGCCGTCTTCACGGAGAAGGCCGGTCTCAACACCGTGGTGATCGACTCCACCGACGACTTTGCCGGCATGTGCCGCAACCTCGGCTTCACCCTGAGCCTGTACAGCGGGCAGATGTGCACCACGTCGCAGAACATCCTGATTCCCGCCGGCGGGATCGACACCGACCAGGGGCACAAGAGCTTCGACGAGGTGACGGCCGGGATCGCGGCCGCTGTCGGCAAGCTGACCGCCGACCCGGCCCGCGGTGTGGAGCTGATCGGCGCGATCGTCAACGACGGGGTCCTGCAGCGGCTGGACGAGGTGACGAAGGTCGGCGAGACGGTGCTCAAGTCGCGCACCGTCGAGCACCCGGTGCATACCGGCGCGGTGGTGCGTACGCCGACCATCGTGAAGCTGGGCGCGAACGACGTGGCGACGTACAGCCGGGAGTGGTTCGGCCCGATTTCGTTCGCCATCGCCACCGACTCCACCGCGCAGAGCCTGGACATCTTCCGCTCGACCGTGGAGGAGAAGGGCGGCCTGACGGCAGCGGTGTACGCCACGGACGAGAAGGTGCTCGACGCGGCCGAGGCGGCGGCAATCGACGCGGGCGTTCATCTCTCCTGCAATCTGACCGGTGGCGTCTTCGTCAACCAGTCGGCGGCCTTCTCCGACTTCCACGCCAGCGGCGCCAACCCGGCGGCCAATGCCGCCCTCACCGACGGCGCCTACGTGGCCAGCCGGTTCCGCATCGTCCAGAGCCGCCGGCCGGCCGCCTGACGCGGCCCGGCAGGGGGTCTTCCGTCCCGGGCGAACCCCCTGCCGGTCACGCCGCCCGGCGCATCTGCAACTCGGTCAGCACGGGCACGGTCGGGTGCGGCACCCGTACGCCGGTGTCGACGAAGCCGATCCGCTCGTACGCCCGCACCGCCCGGTCGTTGCCCACGACCACTTCGAGCAGCAGGCTGGGCCGCCCTGCTGCGCGCGACCACGCCGCCACCTCGTCGATCAGGGCCGCGACCAGGCCGCGTCCACGCCAGGCCGGCGTGACGTAGACGGCCCAGATCACCGTCGTGGAGGGGTCATAGGGCACGACCGCGCCACCCGCGTGGGCCACGAACGGCCCAAAGTCCGGCTCGGCGACGAACTGCGCGGCGTGGCTGCCGGTCGAGGTGGTGGCGATCCGTTGAGCGAACTGGGCGTGCGGTCGGGCGGCCGCGTCCGCGACCGTTTCGAGGAAGGCCAGCGGCGCGTCCGCGAGCATCTCCAGCCGTAGCGCGCGCATGCGCCCGGCGTCGCGTGGCCGTACCCGGCGACCCGTCGCGCCGGGCCGGCCGCCGC
>DASVMV010000449.1:0-6068 GCA_036384155.1 Micromonosporaceae bacterium | reverse complement strand
GGCGGGAGGTCGCCGACCGGCGGGCCGCCCGGCTGCGGGAGGCCGGGGTGCGGACGATGGCCGACCTCGGGTGCGGCCTCGGCGCCGACGCAATCGCCGCCGCGCGCGCCGGGATCCGGGTATACGGCGTGGAAGCCGACCCGGTGACCGCCGCGATGGCCGCCGCGAACGCGGGGGCAACCGGCGTACCGGACCGCTTCACGGTCGAGTGCGGGGATGCCACCCGGTACGACGTCAGCCAGGTGGACGCGGCGTTCTGCGACCCGGCGCGCCGCCGAGCCGGGACCGGCCGGCGGGTCTTCGATCCGGCAGCCTTCGCGCCATCCTGGGACTTCGTTCTGGCGCTCGCCCAGCGGGTGCCCCGCACCGTGGTCAAGGTGGCACCCGGCATCGACCACGCGTTGATCCCCGGCGGGGCCGAGGCGGAATGGGTGAGCGTCCACGGTGACCTGGTGGAGGCCACGCTCTGGTGCGGCCCGCTCGCGCAGGTGCCCCGACGCGCCACGCTGCTGCGCAAGGAAGGGCTTCCCGGTCTCGCTTCCGAGAGAGCACGGGCCTCTTGTTACCAGCTGACCGGAACCGGCGCGGCCCAGGCGCCCGGCGGCCGGGTCCGCCGGTTCCTGTACGACCCGGACCCGGCGGTCGTCCGCGCCCACCTGGTGGCCGAGTTCGCGGCCGCTGTCGGCGGTGTGCTGGCCGACCCGAACATCGCGTACGTCTACACCGACGACTTGGTGCCGACGCCGTTCGGGCGCTGCCTGGCGATCGTGGACACGCTGCCGTTCTCGCTCAAGCGGCTGCGTGCGGTGCTGCGCGAGCGCGGCGTCGGCCGGCTGGAGATCCTCAAGCGGGGATCGGCCATCGACCCCGCGCAGCTGCGCCGCGACCTGCGGCTGGGGGGCGACCGTTCGGCGACGATCGTGCTGACCCGGGTGGCTGGCGCGCCGACCGTGCTGATCGGGCAGCCGGCCGTCGGCGCGACGGAACGGTTCGACCGGCGCTAGCCCGCCGACCTGCTCCCAGCCGGCTGGGTGCCGTACTTCGCCGCGGCGGCGGTGGCCGCCGGACACTGCCCGGCGGGCCGACCGCACGCGGTCAGGTCGCAGAGCCGGCAGATCCAGGCGCCCCCCGCTTTGGCGTGGACCACGTTGGACATGATCCGGCTCAGCAGGGCGTGGAGGTCCTGCAGTTCCGCCGGAGTGAGGTCGGCCAGGGCGGTGCCGAGCAGGCTGGCCCGGGCCTGGCCGATCCGCTCGGCGGCCCGGCGGCCAGCCTCGGTGAGGACGACCGAGCGCGACCGGCCGTCGCCGCCCGGCCCGCGCTCCACCAGCCCCGCCCCGGCCAGCCGATCGACCAACCGCACGGCGCCGGAGGGGGTCAGGCCGAGCACCTTGCGCAGTTGGTCGAGGCTGGGGCGGTCGAGAAACTGGTCCAATGCGGACAGGGCGGCCGCCGCGGACACCGACTGCCCGGTGGCCGCCGCGACCGCCTGCGCCGTGAGGTCGGTTACGACGAGCGACAGCGCGCCGAGCACGTTGGCCTCTCGGGCGACCGGACTCACTCGAACTCGTAGTCGAGGGCCAGCGGCATGTGCGGATAGTCGGCGTGGGTCGAGGCGCTGACTGCGGTGCCGGTCAGGCCGGTCAGCTCGCCCGTCTGGGAGCCCGCCACGACTCGCGACTCGCCGCGCGCCGTGGTGCCGTCGAATGCGCCGTCCCCCTGCAACACGAAGCTGCCGGAGCGGCCGTCGAGGGTGCCGGTGAGCTGCATCAGCGTGACGTAGCTCGTGGTGCCGTCGGGCCGGTAGAACATCAGCGCCTCGAATCTGCCCGATTCGAACCCGTCGAGGGACCCGCCGAGCACCACCTCGGCCCGGGTGAACTTGCTCCCGTCGGGTAGCTCCCGGTAAGGCTTCTCGTCCCATGACTCGATCTTGAGCTTGCTCTCGATTTGCTTCGTCATGTCTCGAAAATATGTGTGACTCAGTCATATGTCAAATCCTGCTTCGCACGAAGCCGCCACCCGGGTAGGTTCGGCAGCCGTGGCGGGACGCGGGACGCCGGCGACGGCGCTGTTGGCGAGACACCGGGTGGCGCACAGCCTTCATCGGTACGACGTACCGGCCGAAGCCCCGCATTACGGGGCCGAAGTGGCGGCCGCCCTGGGCGTGCCGCCCGGGCAGGTCTTCAAGTCCCTGGTCACCGAGGTGGACGGCAGCCTCGCCGTGGCTGTCGTACCGGTCACCGGTGAGCTGGACCTCAAGGCCCTGGCCGCGGCGTTCGGCCGCAAGCGGGCGGTGCTGGCCGATCGGGCGGTGGCGGAGCGGGTGACCGGGTACGTCCGCGGCGGCATCAGCCCGCTGGGGCAGCGCAAGCGCTTGCCCACCGTCGTGGACTCGTCCGCGCCCCAGTTCCCGGCCGTCTATGTGTCCGCCGGACGGCGGGGACTTCAGGTGAGCCTTGCCCCGGCCGACCTGATCCGGCTCACCGCGGCGATCACCGCACCGATCGCCACGACGTGACGGGGGGTACGGCGGGCGCTCGCCGGCCAGGGGCCGTGGGACCGGTCCAGGTAGGCGCTAGTCGGCGCGGGGAAGCGTCATGGTGAAGGTCGTCCCGACGCCAACCTCACTCGCGGCCGCGATGCATCCGCCGTGGTCGGTGACGATCTGCCGGGCGATGGCGAGCCCCAGGCCACTGCCCCCGGTGCGGCGACCCCGGGCGGAATCGGCCCGCCAGAACCGGTCGAAGACATACGGCAGCGCATCCGCCGCGATTCCCGAGCCGGTGTCGACGACCCGCAGGACGGCCTGCGCACCGGTCCGGCTCGCGTACAGCCGGACGCTGCCGCCCGCAGCGGTCGCCCGCAGTGCGTTGGTGACGAGATTGCCCACCACTTGGCGGAGCCGGTCGGGATCGGCGCGTACCGCAACCGGGTCGGCTTCCACACTCAACGACACCCCGGCCGACGCCGCCCGAGCGTGGTGCGCGCTGCGACAGGTCTCCAGGAGTTCGGCCAGGTCCACCGTCGCCCAGTGGTACGCCAGGTTGCCGGCCTCGGCAAGGGCCAGATCCTGCAGGTCGTCGACGATGCGCTGCTGCAACACGGCCTCTTCGTGCAATGACGCGTAGAGATCCTGGTCAGGCTCGATCACACCATCGGAGAGCGCCTCGAGATAGCCGCGCAGGTTCGCCAGCGGGGTGCGCAGTTCGTGCGCGACGTCCGCCACCAACCGGCGTTGGCGCTCCTCCCCCCGCTGCAGCGAGTCGGCCATCCGGTTGAACGACCGGGCCAGTTCCGCCAGTTCGTCGTTGCCCCGGACCGGCACCCGTCCGGTGAGATCGCCCCGACCGAGCCGTTGGGCGGCGGCGGTGAGGGTGTCGATTGGGCGCAACACCCGCCGGCTCAGCAGCGCGGTTCCGATGATCGCGACCGCCGCAACGCCCGCCGCGGCGGCGAGCAGCGGACCGACTGCCAACGCGGATGACGGATCGCCGCGAGCGCCGAGGTAGACCCGGGCGGCCACCGGCGCGACATCACTGATCTGATTTGTGAAGACCTGCGCCAGGCAGGAATCGAGCGGGCCCAATGTCTTCGAGGTGCCACAGACCTTCACCCGGGCGGCGTCGGCCTGTTCGTACCAGCCCGGCACAACCGCGGCGGCGCGGCACTCGGCGACGGCCTGGTCGACCCCTTGGCGATCGCGCAGGTCGAAGTCGCGTAGGTCGGCGTCGAAACGGGGAATTCCAATGCTGCCAGGCGAGACAGCCACGGGGACGTTGATTCGGGTCAGGCAGGCCGCGAACAGTACGCCGGAGCGGTAGGCAGCGACCGCCTTGGCAACGACTTCCTCCCGGGCGGCTGGGTCTGCTGGCGATCGGGAGAGATCGAGCACCGGTCGCGGATCGACGAACCCGGTCATCGTGCCGAGGGCCCGGGCGGTGCGGTTCTCCTCCGTGTCCGTGTCGACGATCACCTCGCCCGTCTCGGCGACCAGGTGGATCCGCTGGCCGGTCCGGGCGCGCAGGTCCCGTACCAGGCCGGGCACGCCCTCCCACGTGCCGTGCCGGCTGCCGTACTCCTTGAGTCGAAAGACGACCTCGTCGAGCTGCGCCCGATCGACGGTGGCCGAGTCGTCGATCTGTTGCGACGCCTGCTGCAGGGTCAGCCACGCGGTCGCCGCGGTCGCGCTCACCGCGACGAGCATGACCAGCCCGAGCACCCGTAGCCGGAAACTCACCGGGTGGTTCCCGACTCCGCCTTGGGTACCGGCGCCGCTGCGGTCGTCGGCTCCGGCTCGACGAGCCGGTAACCACGGCCGTAGACGGTCTGCACGTACCGCGGCTCGGCGGCGTCGTCCTCGATCTTGCGGCGGAGGTTCATCACGTGCGCGTCGACGGTCCGTTCGAGCACGTAATGATCGAATCCGAAGGCCCGGTCGATGATCTGGGCCCGGGTGAACGCTCGCCCCGGCTCGCCGGCGAGCACCTCGAGAATGCCGAACTCCTTGGCCGTCAGGGCGACCGGTCGGCCGCCGATCCGTACCTCGAACCGGCCGGCGTCCACCTCGACGTCACCGACCCGCAGCACCGCCCGATCACCGGCGCTCACCACCCGGGCCCGGCGCAGCAGCGCCCGTACCCGGGCGGCCAGCTCGCGAGGGCTGTACGGCTTGGTGAGGTAGTCGTCGGCCCCGAGGTCCAAGCCCAGCAGGATGTCGTCCTCGGTGGTACGCGCGGTCAGCAGCAGGATCGGAATCTCCGATTCGGCGCGCAGAATCCGGCACACGTCGAGGCCGTCGACCACCGGCATCATCACGTCGAGGACCACCAGGTCCGGCTGGCGGGCCCGGCACTGGTCCAGCGCGGCCCGCCCGTCGCCGACCAGCAGCACGCTGTGCCCCTCGCGTTCGAGATAGACCCGCACCAGGTTGGCTTGCTTGGGGTCGTCCTCGGCGACCAGGATCCGCGCACTCATGTTTCCCCATTCTGCCCAGTGGTGGCGGGGACAAGTAAACCGGCGGCTCGTGAAGAACTGATGCGGGCGGGATCCGGAAGTCATGGGAGGGGATTTCGGCACAGGTGGGCCACCGCTTCTTCGTGGGTTCTTCACATCCGGGTGCCTACCGTGCCGGCATGGCACTCAGGAGTTCGGACATGATCCTCGAATCAGCACACCGCAGCCGCGACGAGCAACTGTGGCGGGCGGCCCGGCGGCGGATCCGGGAGACGCTCGCAGTGCGCCGGGCGGCCGCAGCGAGCGGGCAGCGAACCGCCGCAGCGATCGGGCAGCGAACCAATGAACCGCGCGCCGAACCACCCACCGAGTCCGGGTTCACCGCGTGACGAGGGCGTGCGGCGCACGCGCTGAAACCGGTGCGGTCGACGTGAGCAGCCACCTCTCCCAGGCTGTGATCGATCTTGCGGCGATCGCGGAGAACATCCGGACGGTCGCGGCTATCGCACGCACTCCGCTGATGGCAGTGGTGAAGGCCGACGGGTTCGGGCACGGCGCGGTGCCGGTGGCGCTCGCTGCATTGGGGGCCGGCGCCGGTTGGCTGGGCGTGACATCGGCGACGGAGGCGTTGGCTCTGCGCTCGGCGGGCATCGCCGTGCCCGTCCTGAGCTGGCTGCACCGGCCGGACGAGGACTTCACCCGCCTGATCGCCGCGGACGTCGACATCGCGGTGTCGACCCTGACCCATCTGCGCGTGATCGCCACCGCGGCCACGGATCTCGGTGTGCCCGCCGCGGTCCAGCTCAAGGCGGACGTCGGCTTGTCACGCAACGGTGCCAGCGGCGACGAATGGCCCGAGCTGGTGGCCTGGGCTCGCAAGCACGAGGCGGAGGGCAGCGTCCGGGTACGCGGGCTGTGGTCCCACCTGACGAACACCGGCGTGCCTGGATGCCCGAGCATCGCGCGGCAGGTATCGACGTTCCGGGAGGCGCTGCGGATCGCTCGGGATGCCGGGCTGGAGCCCGAAGTGGTGCATCTGGCCAATTCGGCGGCGGCACTGGCCGCGCCGGAGGCCCGGTTCGATCTCTGCCGGATCGGGCTGGCAATGTACG
>DASVMV010000448.1:0-3428 GCA_036384155.1 Micromonosporaceae bacterium | reverse complement strand
CGACGAGGACGCCCCCGCGGCGCTGCGCGCGGTCGCCGAGGGCGCGCTGCTGGGCGCGTACCGGTTCGCCGGCTACAAGACACGGCCGCAGCCCTCGCTGCGGCAACCGGTCGCCGAGGTGGCGATTCACGTGCCCGACGCCGCCGACGAGCCGGCCCGGGCCGAGGTCGCCCGCGCCCAGGTCGTCGCCGCCGCGGTCAACTGCACCCGGGACTGGGTCAACACGGCGCCCAACGAGCTGCGGCCGCCGGCCTTCGCCGACGCCGTGGCCGAGAAGGCGCGCGCCGCCGGGCTCACGGTTGAGGTGCTCGACGAAAAGGCGCTCGCCGCCGGAGGGTACGGCGGCATCCTTGCCGTCGGGCTCGGCTCGGCGGCCCCGCCGCGGCTGGTGAAGCTGTCGTACGAGCCGGCGGACGCGACCAAGCGGGTGGCGCTGGTCGGCAAGGGCATCACCTTCGACACCGGCGGCGTGTCCATCAAGCCGGCCCAGGGGATGTGGGAGATGAAGTCCGACATGGCCGGGGCGGCCGCGGTCGCGGCGACCATGCTCGCCGTCGCCGAGCTGCGGCCGCAGGTGGCGGTGTCGGCCTACCTGCCGATGGCCGAAAATATGCCGTCCGGTACGTCCTACCGGCCAGGCGACGTGGTGACGATGTTCAACGGCAAGCGGGTCGAGGTGCTGAACACCGACGCCGAGGGCCGCATGATCCTCGCCGACGCGATCGGTCGGGCCTGCGCGGACGGCTGCGACTACCTCTTCGAGACGTCCACGCTCACCGGGGGCCAGGTGATCGCGCTGGGCAAGCGGGTCGCCGGCGTGATGGGCGACGCCGACCTCTGCGTCCGGGTGCAGACGGCCGGCGACGAGACCGGCGAACCGGCCTGGCCGATGCCGCTGCCGGAGGACGTGCGCAAGGGCATGGACTCCGACGTGGCCGACATCTCCCAGGTCAACGCCGGGATGGACCGGGCGGGCCACATGTTGCAGGGCGGCATCTTCCTGCGCGAGTTCGTGGCCGAGGACGTGCCGTGGGCGCACATCGACATCGCCGGGCCGGCGTACCACTCGGGCGAACCGACGGGGCACTGGACGAAGGGCGGCACCGGAGTCCCGGTGCGCACCCTGCTGGCGCTGATCGACGACATCGCCGACAACGGCTGACCTTGCTTTGCCCCCTTCGGGTGTCAGCCGGCGGCGCGCTTGCGCCGCTCGTTGAAGTCCCGCATCCGCTGTGGGTAACCGACGAGGGCCACGTCGTAGATCGGGATCGCCATCCGGTGGGCGAACCGTCGGGCGCCGGCCGGTCCGTCGATGCGTCGCCGGGTCCATTCGCCGTCGTGCGCGATGAGCAGGATCGTCGTGTCGGTCACCGTCGTACGCGGCTCGATGAACGCCTCGACGCCCCGACGGCTGCTGACAAACTGCTCGAGGTGGTCGAGATCATCCCGATTTGCGGGGCGCTCTGCGGGCCGGCCGCTCGCTCTCTTACCTCGCCGAAACCAGGCCACCCCGCCATCCCCTCCGGTGCTGTGGTCCCGCCCTGCCGGTGACTGCGGCAAGCGTACGTCCCGTCGACGTGTCCTTGGGCACCTCGGTAAGCGGGTCGTCTGCGGTAGTGACAAGATGACCGAGGCGAGGGTGCCCGTCCGCACGGGCACGCGCGCCCGAAACAGCCCCCGCACGCTGGGAGAAAATTGTGAGCGAGCCGAACGGCGGAACCTTCGACATCGTCATCCTCGGAGGCGGCAGCGGCGGTTACGCGGCCGCATTGCGCGCCGCTCAGCTCGACCTGTCGGTCGCGCTCATCGAGAAGGGCAAGCTGGGCGGCACCTGCCTGCACAACGGGTGCATCCCGACCAAGGCACTGCTGCACGCGGCCGAGATCGCCGACCAGACCCGCGAGTCCGAGCAGTTCGGCATCAAGGCCGAACTGGTGGGCATCGACATGGCCGGGGTCAACTCGTACAAGGACGGCGTGGTCTCCCGGCTCTACAAGGGTCTACAGGGCCTGGTCAACGGCGCCAAGAACATCACCTACGTCGCGGGCACCGGCAAGCTGGTCGGCAAGGACACCGTCGAGGTGGACGGCCAGCGCTACACGGGCCGCAACGTCGTACTGGCCACCGGCTCGTACGCCCGCAGCCTGCCCGGTCTGGAGATCGACGGCGAGCGGGTCATCACCAGCGACCACGCGCTCCTGCTGGACCGGGTGCCCAGCTCGGCGATCGTGCTGGGCGGCGGGGTCATCGGCGTCGAGTTCGCCAGCGTCTGGCGGTCGTTCGGGGTCGACGTCACGATCGTCGAAGCGCTGCCCCGACTGGTGGCGGCCGAAGACGAAGAGTGTTCCAAGGCCGTGGAGCGGGCGTTCCGCAAGCGGAAGATCAACTTTAAGGTCGGCAAGCCGTTCGAGAAGGTGGAGCGCAGCGACTCGGGCGTCGTCGTGACCATCGCCGGGGGCGAGACGATCGAGGCCGAACTGCTCCTGGTCGCCGTCGGCCGGGGTCCGATCAGCGACGGCCTCGGGTACGAAGAACAGGGCGTCAAAATGGACCGTGGCTTCGTCCTCACCGACGAGCGGCTGCGGACGAGCGTGCCGAACGTCTTCGCCGTCGGCGACATCGTGCCGGGTCTTCAGCTGGCCCACCGCGGTTTCCAGCAGGGCATCTTCGTGGCCGAGGAGATCGCCGGGCTCAACCCGGCCGTGATCGACGAGGCCGGGATCCCCCGGGTCACCTACTCCGACCCGGAGGTCGCCTCGGTCGGGCTCACCGAGGCCAAGGCCAAGGAGCAGTACGGCGCCGACAAGATCAAGACCTATAACTACAACCTCGGCGGAAACGGCAAGAGCCAGATCCTCAAGACGGCGGGCTTCGTCAAGCTCGTCCGGGTAGCGGACGGGCCGGTCCTCGGGGTGCACATGGTAGGCGCCCGGGTCGGTGAGTTGATCGGCGAAGCCCAGCTGATCTACAACTGGGAGGCCTACCCGGCCGAGGTCGCCCAGCTCGTGCACGCCCACCCCACCCAGAATGAGGCGCTTGGCGAGGCGCACCTGGCGCTGGCGGGCAAGCCGCTGCACGCGCACGCCTGACCACAGTTATCCCGCGGCGTCCGGCGCAAGCGGGCGAGGTTTGCAGCAGGCCACGAAGGAGTCGTAGAAGATGCCGGTATCGGTCACCATGCCCCGGCTCGGCGAGAGCGTCACCGAGGGCACCGTCACGCGCTGGCTGAAGCAGGAGGGCGAGCGGGTCGAGGTCGACGAGCCGCTGCTCGAGGTCTCGACCGACAAGGTCGACACGGAGATCCCATCGCCCGCCGCGGGCGTGCTCAGCCGGATCGTGGTGGGTGAGGACGAGTCCGCGGAAGTCGGCAGCGAGCTCGCGATCATTGCCGGCGAGGACGAAGCCGCCGAGGCGCCCGCCGGCCAGCC
>DASVMV010000447.1:0-7558 GCA_036384155.1 Micromonosporaceae bacterium | reverse complement strand
CGGCCGGCCGGGAAGCGATCCAGCACGCCGGTGCGGGCCAGCGCCCGGGTGAGCGCCCAGCCACCGGCGCCGGCCACGACTGCCGCACTGAGCACGGTGATGACGAAGAACGGGATCCGGAACGTGGCGACCGAGTACTCCGGTGCCGCGTAGTAGTAGATCTGGTCCCAGATCGCCGCCGCCACGCCGGCCACCGCTCCCGCGAGGACCGCCACCGGCAGCCGGAACGAGCGGTAGCGGAACGCCGCGAACACGAGTTCCGCCCCCAGCCCCTGCAACAGGCCCTGGGGAATGACCGTGTTGGCCCACTGGCTGCCGAGCAGCGCCGACACGATCGCCGCGAGGGTTTCGCAATAGAGCGCGGCGCCGGGCTTGCGGATCACCAGCCCGCCGAGGACGGCGGGCAGCAGCCAGACCCCGTAGAGCAGCGCCTGGGCGGGCGGGAAGAAGGTGAATGCCGGCTGCGTGGCACTCCACAGCAGATTCCAGGCCCAGAAGACCACGCCGAAGGCGACGGCGATGACCGAGGCGACGAGGATGTCGACGGTACGCCAACGGTTGTTCACGATGATGCCTCCCAGTTCGGATAAACCAGGAGAAGACGCACGCCGCAGCGAGCATCTGCTCGGACTGCGGCGCGGCTGGAGGATCGACCGAACTCCCTGCGCTGGCATTACCCAGATCAGGTTCGAGGGTCTGCGGGTGTCACCCGCACTCTCAGCGCTGCGCGCTCCCCTGTCGGATGTGTAGTTGTGCCGCCGACGCTAGCACCTGAGGGCCGAACACCGAAAGCCGTAGCTGTCCACGGCGCCCAGCACCGGCGGATAGCCGGGTTAGGCTGCCGCCGGAAACCGGATTGAGTGGAGGGAGAGGGCTGCCGTGACCGCCCCTGACCGCGCGCTCCCACGCGAGGCCCAGACGGGCGATGAAGTCGACTGGACGACGCCTGGCGCGACGCCCGAGGCCCGGCCGCCGCGCGCCAGTACCTGGCGCCGGATCGGTCACCACATCGGCTCGGTGGAGGTTCTCGTCGCTCTGCTGCTCGTCCTGCTGGTCCACCTGGGTGGCGGTGGTCGGCAGCTACACCACCCGTAGCGCCGACCCGGTCAACGGTGCGATCGTTCCGCATCTCGAGGTCGAGACGTGGCGGCCGATCGTCCCGCCGAAACAGCCGTACGAATAGGCGCCGGGTACGCTGCCGGCATGCCGCTGACCGAGTCGGGCGCGACGCAGATTGCCGCGCGGGGTCTGACGTTCGACGTTCACGTCGGCGGCCCGGCGAACGGCGAGCCGGTACTGCTGCTCCACGGCTTCCCGCAGCACAGTGGAGAGTGGGCCGAAGTCGTACCGGTCCTGCACGCCGCCGGGCTGCGCACGTACGCCCTCGACCAGCGGGGGTATTCAAGCGGGGCCCGGCCGCCCGCGGTCGAGGACTACCGGATGGCCGAGTGCGTCGCCGACGCGCTGGCCGTTCTGGACGCGCTGCGGGTGGACGCGGCTCACGTCGTCGGGCACGACTGGGGCGCGGTGGTGGCCTGGTCCGCCGCGGCGCAGCGCCCTGAGCGGGTACGCACGCTGACCGCGGTCTCGGTGCCCCACCCGTCGGCGATGTCGCACGCGATGGCCACCGATGCCGACCAGCGGGCGCGATCGTCGTACATGGCGCTCTTCCGGCAGGAGGGCAAGGCCGAGCGGGTGCTGCTGGCCGACGACGGAGCGGCACTGCGACGCATGCTCTCGGGGGCCCGGGTCGACGAGTACGTGGCGCCGATGCTGCGGCCCGGGGCACTGACCGCGGCGTTGAACTGGTACCGGGCCATGTCCCGGGGCGACCTGGGCGCGGTCGCTCCGGTGACGGTGCCGACGACGTACGTGTGGAGCGACGGCGACGTGGCGGTCGGCGCGACGGCCGCCAAGGCGTGCGGCGCACACGTGACCGGAGACTACGTGTTCGTTCCGCTGGCTGGCGTCAGTCACTGGGTCCCCGACGAGGCACCACGGACCCTCGCCGATGCGGTGCTGGGGCGGGTCGGGCGGCGGTAGAAGGCTCCGGCAGTACGGCCGCCGATCCGCCGTGGTGCCTGATGATCCTCATCGCGTTTCCTGCCGGCGGTGGCCGGGAAAGATCGCCGGAACGACGGCCGAACCGGAGGTTGACGGGTGTCGAAGGAGACCGAGAAGGAGCGCTGGCAGCGGAACTTCGCCGATCTGCTGCAGGAGTTGCGGGTGGCGCAGACCGGCGTACAGATCCTGTTCGCGTTCCTGTTGACGCTGCCGTTCAGCGCGCAGTTCACCAAGGTCAACACGCTGCAGCGCGACCTGTACGTCATTGCCCTGCTCTCCGCTGCTGCCGCCACCGCGATGATCATCTCGCCGGTGGCGTTCCACCGCGCCCTCTTCCGTCAGGGCCGCAAGCCGGAACTGGTCGTGTACGCGCACCGGATGGCCACCGGCGGCCTGTGCTTCATGTTGGTCTCGATGGTCAGCTCGGTCTTCCTGATCACCGACTTCCTGCTCGACCAGGCATTTGCCTACCTGCTGTCCGGCGCGACCGGGCTCTGGTTCCTCACATTCTGGATCATCCTGCCCGGCATCCGGCACAGGTGGGTCGACGAGGACGCCGACGAGGAGTTCGCCGACGAGGAAGCTCGGGACCGGGATCAGTCGGGTTCGGCATGACAACCGTACCGGTCGGTAGCACCGAGGAGTAACCTTCGTCACAGCAGTCTCCGCACCCGTTCCGATCGAGGGGGTAGCCGTGACCACGACGGAGGACAGGCGGCCGGCGGCCGGCGGTGTCGGCCCGCTCCCGCACGAAGCCGGCCAGGTTACCGAACGGGAGTCCCGGCAGGTCGGTGAGGCCGCCCGCGAGACCGAATGGCGCAAGCCGAGTTTCGGCAAGGAGTTGTTCCTCGGCCGGTTCCGACTCGACCTGATCGAGCCGCGGCCGCAGCCCGACCCCACGAATGCGGCGAGGGGCGAGGAATTCCTGCGCAAGCTCGACGCGTACCTTCGTTCCGAAGTGGACGGCGCGCAGATCGAGCGGGACGCGTCCATCCCGGACGACGTGTTCCGCGGGCTCGCCGCGCTCGGTGCGTTCGGCATGAAGATCGACGAGAAGTACGGCGGGCTGGGCCTGTCCAGCCTCGATTACTGCCGGGCGCTCATGCTCGTGGGATCGGTCAACCCGTCGGTGAGTGCTCTGCTATCGGCGCACCAATCGATCGGCGTGCCGCAGCCGCTCAAGCGCTTCGGCACCGAGGAGCAGAAACAGAAGTTCCTGCCCCGGTTGGCGGCCGGCGAGGTGTCGGCGTTCCTGCTGACCGAGCCCGATGTCGGCTCCGATCCGGCACGCCTGGCGACCACCGCCGAGCCGACCGAGGACGGCACCGGCTACCGGCTCAACGGCGTGAAGCTGTGGGCCACCAACGGCACGGTGGCGACGCTGCTGGTGGTGATGGCCCGGGTACCGGCGTCCGACGGGCGGCGCGGGGGCATCACCGCGTTCGTGGTCGAGGCCGACTCGCCCGGCATCACGGTGGAGCGGCGCAACGCCTTCCTGGGCCTGCGCGGCCTGGAGAACAGTCTCACCCGGTTCTCCGACGTCTTCGTACCGCGGGAGAACATCATCGGCGCCGAGGGCAAGGGTCTGAAGATCGCACTCACCACGCTCAATACGGGGCGGCTGTCGCTGCCGGCAATGTGCGTCGGCGCGGGGAAGTGGTCGCTCAACGTGGCCCGGGAGTGGGCCGCCGAGCGGGTGCAGTGGGGCCGGCCGGTCGGCGAGCACGAGGCCGTCGCCACGAAGCTGTCGTTCATCGCCGCGTCGACGTACGGCCTCGAGGCGATGCTCGATCTGTGCTGCCTGCTCGCCGATGACGACCGCAACGACATCCGCATCGAGGCCGCGCTGGTCAAGCTGTACGCCAGCGAGATGGCCTGGAAGATCGCCGACGAGCTGGTGCAGATCCGCGGTGGGCGGGGGATATGAGACGGCCGAGTCGCTGACCGCCCGCGGCGAGCGCCCGGCGGAGGTTGAGCAGATCCTGCGCGACCTGCGGATCAACCGCATCTTCGAGGGCTCCACCGAGATCATGCACCTGCTGATCGCCCGGGAGGCGGTCGACGCACACCTCGCGGTGGCCGGTGACATCATCGACCCCGAGGCCGGCCTCGGGCGAAAGGCGCGGGCGGGAGCCCGGGCCGGGGCGTTCTACGCGCGGTGGCTGCCGACGCTCGCGGTCGGCCGCGGCCAGACCCCGACCGCGTACGCGGAGTTCGGGCGGCTGGGACGACACCTGCGCTACGTCGAGCGGTCCGCGCGCAAGCTGGCCCGGTCGACCTTCTACGCCATGTCCCGATGGCAGGGGAAGATGGAACGCAAGGAGGCGTTCCTCGGCCGGATGGTGGACATCGGCGCGGAGCTTTTCGCGATCGCCGCGGTGTGCGGCCGGGCCCGGGCCGAGCTGGCCGATCGGCCGGAAGGCGTCGAGCTCGCGGAGCTGTTCTGCCGGCAGGCGCGGCTGCGGGTTGACGCCCTCTTCCACTCGCTGTGGGAAAACACCGACGCGGTCGACACCGCCGCGGCCAAGCGCATCCTGGCCGGGCGGTACGCATTCCTCGAAGAGGGCGTGGTCACGCCGCCCGACGACCTGCCGTGGGTGGCCGCATGGACGCCCGGCCCGTCGACGGCTACCGACGTACGGCGCCGCATCCCGCCGGCCTGACCGACCGCACCGCTCCCTCTCTCGACGTCGATCTAGGGCATAGGGTTGCTAGTTGATCTCTAATCACGACCATCTGCCCTAGATCAACGGGAGGGGGGAAAGAGATCAACGGGGCCCGCGGGCGGGGCGCAGGCCGAGGCCGCGCAGTTCCAGATCGGCGAGGGCGGCAACCGTGGTCTCGTCGCCCCTGCGCCAGGCCTGGACGACGTCGGCGTCGATCTGAGCCAACCGGCGCAGCGGTTGACCGGCCAAGGCCCGCAGCGCCAGCAGGTCGCGGCCGGCTGGCGCGGAGCGCAGGCGCGCGGCTGCGCTGGCGCGCCTGATCCACCGCACTCGAACCGGCAGCCAGCCGAAGAGCACGAGCCCGAGCGGAAACGCCAGGGCGAGCAGCGCCAGCGCGAGTGCGAGATTGCCGACCAGTTCCTGCTGGTCCCGGCCGGCTTCGGCCATCGCCCGCGCGGCCGCTGCCGCCCGGTCGAACGGCTGGGTCAACTCGTCGCCGACCACCGGCACCCGCCCAACCTTGCCACCGGCATCGGCCAGGTTGTCGGCGAGGCCGCCACCCGCGTTCTCCAGCTTCTGTCCGGGTACGGCCAGCTTCTGAACGAGGTCGTAGAGCCACATCGCCACCCGGATCCACAGGTACACCCAGGCGATGACGAGCAGGTCGGTGAGGATTTGCCGGACGGCCGCCGGAAAGCGATCTGCGTAGATCTTCACGCCGGACAGCGTGCCACGAGCGGCCGTCACCCGCAGGGGACGATCAGCCGGCGCAACCCCGGCACGTCCCGAAGATCTCCATCGTGTGACTGACGTCGGAAAAGTCGTATTCGGCGGCGACCCGGTGAGCCCAGGTTTCCACGGCCGGGCCCTCGACCTCCACCGTACGGCCGCAGGATCGGCAGACCAGGTGGTGATGATGGCCCTCGCTGCATCGGCGGTACAGGTGCTCGCCGCCCGGGGGTCGCATGACGTCGACATCGCCGGCGTCGGCGAGCCCCTGCAGGGTGCGGTAGACGGTCGTCAGGCCGATGCGCTCGCCCCGGTCGCGCAACATGGCGTGCAGATCCTGCGCGCTGTGGAAGCCCTCGACCTGGGCGAGCAGGGCGGTGACGGCAGCGCGCTGTCGCGTGTTGCGGATGGACGTACCGGCCGGTGCGGTCACGACGCCTCCCGCGCGTGGCTGATCGCGTCCGCCACGATGTGCGCAATATGCTCGTCGACCAGGGAGTAGGCGATCTCCCGGCCGCGCCTGGAGCCGCGGACGACCCCGGCGCCGCGCAGCACCCGCAGATGCTGCGAGACGAGCGGTTGCGCCGCGCCGAGCTTGTCCACCAGTTCGTGCACGCACCGCTCGCCGGCGGCCAGCTCGGTGACGATGGCGACCCGGATCGGCGCCGACAGCGCGCGCAGCAGCTCACCTGCGCTCTCGTACGCCTCGTAGCCGTTCGTCGCCGTCACGCAGTAACGATAACCACCGCCGGCGCCCGGTCCGCACCGCGAGGGGTCAGCGGTCAAGGACCACCTCGGGCGGATCGAGCTGCGGCGCGCTCGCCGGCACGGTCCGCCGCCGGACCGACCGCAACACCGCGGAGCCGACCGTCACCAGGACGAAGGTGGCGATCGCCAGCACCACGATCGTGGCGCCGAGCGCGGTGTCGGCGGTGCCGGCCAACCAGACCCCGGAGCCGGCGGAGAGCAGCCCGAGCCCCATCGCCAGGGCCATCGTGCTGGCGAAGCCCCGGGTAATCTGCTGCGCCGCGGCGACCGGCACCACCATCAGCGCGCTGATGAGCAACAGGCCGACCGCCCGCATCGCGATCGTCACGGTGACCGCGGTGGTCACGGCGAGCAGCAGGTTGAGGGCACGCACCGGTAGCCCGGACACCCGGGCGTACTCCTCGTCGTGGCAGATCGCGAACAGCGCCGGCCGCAGCACGACCATCGTGGCGACCACCGCGCACCCGAGCACCGCGATGGTGATCAGATCGGTGCCCGACGTGGTCGTCAGCGAGCCGAAGAGGTAGGACATCAGATTGGCGTTGCTGCGGTTGCCGGACAGTCCGACCAGCATCACGCCGCCGGCGATTCCGCCGTAGAAGAGCAGCGCCAGGGCCATGTCGCCGGAGGTGCGGCCGCGTTCGCGGATCAACTCGATGGCGACCGCACCGATCGCCGCGACGATCACCGCCGCGACCACCGGCGACCTGTTGAGCAGCAGGCCCACGCCGACGCCGGTCAGCGCCACATGCCCGACACCGTCGCCGATCAGCGACAGCCGCCGCTGCACCAGGTAGATGCCGAGCGCCGGGGCGGTCAGCCCGATCACCAGCGCGCCGACCAGCGCGCGGATCATGAAGTCGTACTGGAAGAGGCTCACGAGCGCCACATCCCCGCCGGCTCCTCGGGCCCGTGCGGGTGTACGTGGTCGTGGTCGGGCGACGCGTGGTGGCCCGCCGGCTCCGGCACCGCGCCGTCGTGGACGATCGTTCCATCGTGTACGACCACCGCGCGGCTGACCAATGCCTGCAGCGGCCCGAGCTCGTGGGCGACCAGCAGCACCGTCCCGCCGCCGGCGACGAACCCGCGCAGGGCGTCGGCGAAGGCCTCCTGGCTGGCCGCGTCGACGCCGGCCGTCGGCTCGTCGAGGATAAGCAGTTCCGGCCTGCCGGCCAGCGCGCGGGCGATCAGGGTGCGCTGCTGCTGCCCGCCGGAGAGGGTGGCCACCGGGTCGCCGGCCCGGTGGGCGAGCCCGACGGCGCGCAGCGCGTCGACCACGGCGGCCCGGTCGGCCGATCCGGCGGGGCGCAGGATGCCCCGGCGGGCGAGTC
>DASVMV010000446.1:0-2815 GCA_036384155.1 Micromonosporaceae bacterium | reverse complement strand
GAAGCAGACCGTCGGCGCTGACCGTAACCGCCGACCCGGCGCCGGTCCCCCGGGGCGTACGCACCGTCAGGGCGGCCACGCTGGGCAGCACCTGATCGGCGACGCTCGTCACCACCCGCGAGTACGCGTCGAGCGGGGCTTCGGTCACCCGCTCCGGCTTCAGGTCTTCGGTATTCATGCCGGAGTCAACGCCGGCTCGGCCGGCCCGATGCCCGGACCCTGTCCGCTGACAGCGAACAGCGGCGTTGCTAGCCCACCCGCTCGGTTAGGAACTCTTCCCAGGTCCGGCGGCCCACGGCCCGATCGGGGGCGAGGTTGGCGCCGGCCCGGAACGCACCAGCGGCGCGACCGGGCAGCCGCACCGACGTCACGAGCCGGTGCCGCCGGCGGGCGCGCAGGTAGCTGCGGACCAGGTCGGCAGCCGGGTAAACCCGGGGACCACCCACATCGGGGACCCGGCCGGACGGTTCGCCGAGCGCGAGGTCGACGAGCCGGGCCGCCACCTCGTCGGCTTCGATCGGCTGGAACCGGAAACCGGCCGGCACCGCCACCACGGGCACCGCCGCGAGCTTCCGGGCAACCAGCAGGATCAGGTCGTGGAACTGGGTGGCGCGCAGCGTGGTCCACGGCAGTCCGGAGCCGGCGACGATCCGCTCGGTCGCCAGCTTGGATCCGTAGTAGCCGAACATGGCCCGGTCGATCCGGCCCTTCAACGGGATCCGGTCCACGCCGACGATCGAGATGTAGACCAGGTGCGGTGACTCCGAGCGCAGCGCGGCCTGTACCAGATTCCGTGCCGCCTCCGGGTCACCTCGGTAGCTGCTCGCGCAGTGCACGATCGTGCCGACCCCGGCCACCGCGGATTCGACTCCCTCGCCGCTGGCCAGGTCGCCGCGCAGGAACCGGATGCCGTCCTGATCGGGCCGGTCGCGCCGGGACAGCACCCGTACGTCGTAGCCGGCCTGCCGCAGCCGCGGGACGACGTGCCGGCCGAGCGTTCCGGTGCCGCCGGTGACCAGGATGGGCGACGTCATGGTTCCTCCTGCCAGGTCCTCCGCTCAGCGTCTCCCACGCCGGGGGCCGGGAGGCGGATTCCGGCTCGGCGCGCCGCTCATTCGCTCACGGCAGCGGGCGGGCGTACCGCACCTGTGGCGTGCGGACCGCGCCGTAGCTGACCTCCCGGTGGGTGCCGTCGAGCCGCCAGCCGCCGCGCTCGTAGAAGCGGCGGGCGTGGGTGTTGCCGGTCAACACCCACAGCAGCGCCCGGCGGAAGCCCCGCCGGTGCAGCTCCGCCAGCGCGTCCACCATCAGCGCCCGGCCGATGCCGCGGGCCTGCAGGTCCGGATCGAGGTGGATGGCGTACAGCTCGCCGGCGTCGGGGTCGCCGTCCTCGTCCGGGCCCAGGTACGTGAAGCCGGCCAGCTGCCCGTCGTGCTCGGCGACCGTCATGAGGTGGGTGTCCCGCTCGTAGGGCCACCGGGCCACCCACCAGTCGGCCATCATGTCGGCGGTCGGGACCTCCAGCGCCTCGGCGGGCAGGAGGTCGCGGTAGGCCGCCGCGCGCGACCGGTGGTGCAGCCGGCCGACCCGGGGAACGTCGGCGGCCTCGGCCGGGCGCAGGGAGACGGTCACAGCCGCGCCGGCACCCGTACGCGGGCCAGGTCTTCGGCCACCACCAGCTCGCCGGCGAAGTGCTGCCGAGCCTCGGCGACGAACCGTTCCGGCTCCTGGTACCGCTGCGAGAAGTGGGTGAGCACCAGCGTGCGTACGTTCGACTCGGCCGCCGCCCGGGCCGCCTGGCCGGCCGTCAGGTGGCAGTAGTGCTCGGCCAGGTCGCGGTCCTCGTCGAGGAACGTCGACTCGATCACCAGGAGGTCCGCACCATCGGCCAGGGCGTAGACGTTGTCACACAGCGCGGTGTCCATGACGAAGGCGAAGCGCTGGCCGCGGCGCGGCTCGCTCACCTCGTCGACGGTCACCCGGCGCCCGGCCACGTCGAGGTGGCCGGCACGCTGCAGCTCGCCGATCGCCGGCCCCGCGATCCCGTACGCCGCGAGCCGCTCGGGCAGCATCCGGCGCCCGTCCGGCTCGACCAGCCGATACCCGTACGCCTCGGTCGGGTGCTGCAGACGGCGGGCCTGCAGCGGGCCGGCCGTAGTGTCGACGATCTGGCCGTCGTACCTGATCGGCTCCTCCCGCACCTCGGCGGTCTCGTAGAACGAACTGGCGTGCCGCAGCCGCCGGAAGAACTCGGCGTCGACGGCAGGGAAGTGGGCGGTGACCGGGTGGGCGACCCGGTCCAGGGAGAGCCGCTGGATCACGCCGGGCAGGCCTAGGCAGTGGTCGCCGTGGAAGTGGGTGAGGCAGATCCGGGTCAGGTCGGTGGCGGCGACGCCGGCCCGCAGCATCTGCCGCTGGGTGCCCTCGCCGGGGTCGAACAGGAGACCCTCGCCGTCCCACCGCAGCAGGTAGCCGTTCTGGTTGCGGGCCCGGGTCGGCACCTGGCTCGCCGTGCCGAGCACCACCAGCTCACGGGTAGACACGCCGGCTTCCCTCCGGGTATGAAGCGACCCCCGGGGTTTCCGCTGGATGAGCGGGCCGGCTGGACTGGGCCGGCGCCCCGGGGGCCGGGTGGCTGTCGTGGATTCGCCGCACCGCTGCCACACGGTCTCGACGAAGAACTGTCAAGGACAGCGGCTAGCGGACAGCCACCTCACGAGTCCGTTTGCTACACAAAGCTTGGACCACCTCCTCTCCCGTGTACCGCCAACCTATCCAGCGGCGGCGGGGCCGGCAACGGATTTGGATCACCTAC
>DASVMV010000445.1:0-2623 GCA_036384155.1 Micromonosporaceae bacterium | reverse complement strand
CGCGCCAACCGGCAGCACCGTCCGCACCGCGAGGCGGCCCAGTTCGGCACGCAATTCACCCGGATCGGCGGCGCCCTGCCGGGGCGAGAGGAGCAGGGGTACGCCGAGCTTCACGGCAGTGCTCGTGCCCGCCGCCAGGCTGGCTTCATCGTCGTCGCCGACCAGCACGACGACCGGCGCCCGGCGGTAGAGGGCACGGCTGGTGGCGACGGCCAACTGTGCGGCGCCGGCCGCAGTGAGGACGGTGGTCGCCTGCGCCGGCAGGGCGGTACCGGTCTGCGAAGCTGCTGCGGCCGGACTCTCGGTGTCGGTCTTGCCGTCGCTACGCCACAATGCTTGATCCGTCGTGCAGCCGGCCGAGGCCAGGGCACCTGCGAGCACAGCCGCCAGAGCGGTGCGCCGAGCCTTCCGCGGAGACATAGCCGTCCAGAGGTATACCGGGGGGAAGTGGGCTGGGTTATTCGGGGCGCGGACCATAGCAGGCTAACGAGTCGCCCGTCGTCAGGAAACGGCAGCCGCGGCGATGCCGACCGTGGGCGGGCGCGGGGGCCCACGCCGGGAAGATCAGGTAGCGTCGACGACCATGGCGCGCGTCCGCTGTGACTTCTTCTCGGAGGTGCTCGGCGTCGGCACGTCGATGACGGTGCTCCTGCCGCAGCAGACGTCGGTGCAGATCGGCCTGCCGACCCCGTCCTCCGGGGGCGACCCGCCGGTGCTCTACCTGCTGCACGGCCTGACCGACGACGATACGGCCTGGACCCGTCACACCTCGATCGAGCGGTACGTCGTGCCGCTGGGTCTGGCCGTCGTCATGCCACAGGTCGGCCGCAGCTTCTACACCGACGAGGAGCACGGCGGCCGGTACTGGACGTTCCTGAGCGAGGAGCTTCCGCAGCTCTGCCGGTCCTTCTTCCGGCTGTCCGACCGGCGGGCGGACACCTTCGTGGCCGGCTTGTCGATGGGTGGCTACGGCGCGGTCAAGTGGGCCTTGCGCGATCCGGAGCGGTTCGCCGCGGCGGCGAGCCTCTCCGGCGCGCTCGACGTAGCCGCCAGGCGGCGGAACACCGACCGCCCCATCGATCCGCGGATCTGGCACACCGTGTTCGGCGACCGACCGGTCGAGGGCTCGGACGACGACCTGCTGGCCCTCATCGACAAGGCAGCCAGCGACCGCACGCCCGCGTTGTACCTCTGCTGCGGCACCGAAGATCACCTGTACGACGACAATGTCCGGTTCGTCGAGGCCGCCCGCCGCCACAACGTGCCGGTCACCGTCGAGATGGGACCGGGCGGTCACGACTGGACCTACTGGGACGCGAAGATCCAGGACGTCCTGGCCTGGCTGCCGCTAAGTCAGCGGGACTGACGGCTACTGCGTGATGCGGTCCCATGCCGGGATCGGCAGGGCGATGACGGCGGCGGGAAAGAGACCGTGCTCCTCGTTGTCGATGTGCCGCCGCAACCGGTCGAGGGCACCGAGGACAACCGGCCAATCCGGGGCGCTGCGGTCGACCGCGCCCAGTACGCCGTGAATGTCGTCGTGCTCGGCGCACAGCTTGTCGACCGCGTCAATGAGACTGCCCTCGGTCCGCAGTTCGGCGAACAGCCCGGACTCCTCGGTCGCCGTGTGCGGCAATAGTCGGTCGAGCAGGTCATCCAGCTCACTCAGCGCGTTGCCGGGGTCACTGCGGATGGCGGTGCGCAGCCGCCCGGCGGCGTTGGCGATGTGTTCGTGTTCTGCGCTGAGCCGGCCGATGAGCGGAAAGTCCCGGCAGCCGCAGTAGTTGCACATGGTCCTGCTCCCGGGTCAGCCGGTGGCCGCGGTCTGGTGCGGCGGGATCGGCGACACCTCGGGCGCCTCGGCCGCCGCCGGGGAGCCGTTGCCGCACTCGCAGCCTCCGCAGCCGCAGCCCTCTCCCGCACCGGGAGCCGGGCTCGCCGTGCCGGCGCCCAGGATCTCGTGCATGCCGTCGAGCAGGCCGGCCAGCGAGACATTGCCGGCTGCGACGAGCAACGGAACCACGAGATCGTTTTCCTTGGCCAGGTGGTCGGCGAAGACCGCCTGAAGGGCGCGCGCGGCCGCGGCCGCGGCCACCGGTGAAGCGGCGTCCTCGATCTCGGCGACCAGCGCGGCGACCGTGCGGTGTTCACCGAGCATGCCCTCGATCAGCAGTCTGCCGTCCGGCAGGCCGGCAGCTGCCGGATACATCCCGGCTTCCTCCGCCTGCGCGTGCGGCATCAGTTCCTCACGCAGCCAGGCGACCAGCTGGTTCTGGCGTCGGCGGGCCACCGGCGGGTCGCCGGCTTCGGCCGCTTCGAGCAGCTGCCCGGTGAGTTTCGTAAGCGCGGCGGCGAGTTCGGTGTGGTGGTTGATCACGGCTCGGGCGGCGCGCTGGTCGGCGGCGGGCTCTGGTAGCACCATGGGACCCTCCCTAGTTTTGAGGCCATTCGACGTTATAACGATAACCATCATGGAAACTCCGCGTACAGGCCCCTCCGGGGAGACGATCGACACTCCGCAACACCGGGCGCTCGGCTCGACCAGCCGGGCCGCGATTTTGCGGTTGGTGCGCGCGGCCGAGGGGGGCCTGACCGCCGGTGAGGTGGCGCAGAGCATCGGACT
>DASVMV010000444.1:0-1731 GCA_036384155.1 Micromonosporaceae bacterium | reverse complement strand
GTACGAGAAGCTCGGCCAGACCGAGATCGACGACATGGCCGAAGGGATCAAGGCGTTGTGGAGCCGACCGTACTTCGACAAGTCGCGCGTCGGCATCTTCGGCACATCGTACGGCGGGTATGCCGCGGCGATGGCACTCGCCCGTCATCCGGGGGCGAGGCGCGGCGGCTCAGCGTCGCGACGGCCCTGGCCAGCGCGCCGCGCCTGCTCATCTGCGACGAGCCGACCTTCGGCCAGGACCGGCGGACCTGGCTGGAGCTGGTAGAGCTGTTCGCCGAGCTGCGGGACGACGGCCACGGGATCATCACCATCACCCACGACACCGACTTCGCCACGGCGCTCGCCGACCGGCAGCTGCGGCTGACCCGACCGGAGCTCCGATGATCAGCTTCGAGCCGATCGCCGACCCCGGCGCGCCACTGGCTCGGCGCAACCCGGTGGCCAAGCTGGCGGCCGCTCTCGTCTTCTCGTTCGCGTTGCTGGCCACCCTGGACCCGGTCGCACCGGCCGTCGCGATCGGCATCGAGCTGGCGATCCTGCCCCTGTTCGGCGTCCGGTACGGCATGTTGCTGCGCCGGGCCTGGCCATTGCTGGTCGGCGCGGTCGGGGTCATGCTGACCCTCGTCCTGTTCGCCGCCGAACGGTCCGGTGAGGTGCTGGTGACGGCCGGCCCGCTGCTGATCACCAGTGGCCTCCTCACCGCGGCCCTCGGCTTGGCCCTCCGGCTGCTCGCGGTCGCACTGCCCGGCGTGATCGTCTTCGCGACCACCGATCCCACCGATCTCGCCGACGCGCTGATCCAGAACGCCAAGGCCCCGCCCCGCTTCGCGA
This sequence comes from Micromonosporaceae bacterium, assembly GCA_036384155.1. Lineage (GTDB taxonomy): Bacteria > Actinomycetota > Actinomycetes > Mycobacteriales > Micromonosporaceae > DASVMV01. The sequence continues at coordinate 900 of DASVMV010000444.1, read as the reverse complement.
TCGGCGCGTTGGCCGCGTTCCGGCTGGTTCCGCTGCTTAGCCAGGAATGGGAAATGATCAGCATGGCTCGCCGGGCGCGCGGGATCGACGCCGGCCGCAACCCGGCCAAGCACCTACGTCTCTTCGCCTCGACCGCCTTCGCCCTGCTGGTCGGCGCGATCCGGCGGGGAACCCGCCTGGCCACGGCGATGGACGCCCGCGGCTTCGACGCGGACACGCCGCGCACCATCGCCCGCCGGCAACGGTTCACCCGAGCCGACACCGGCCTGGTGGTGGGTGCGGCGGTGCTGGCCGCCGCCGCCCTGGTCGCGAGCGCACTGCTCGGCACGTTCCGGCCCCTGTTCGGCTGATTCCGCGTCGGCGGCCAAGCAATCCTTCTTCTCCCTTCGTCCGCATGCCGTCACGGTGGTTCTCGCCGCCCGGACTTCTTGTCGTACAGGTGTGCGAAGGTGGGGTGGTGCGGGAGGCGCTGGTACGCGCGGGGGAGGCGGTTGATGACTGCCTCGATGTGCCGGCGTGGAGCCTGCGCGGCTCCGAGTTGCTCGACGCGTTGGACGCGGCGGTGGCGGTGCAGCAGAAGGCCGCCGGCCTGGTGCTCGGTCTGGTGCGGGAGGTCGACGGCTCCGGCCTGGCCCAGGACCTGGGCGCGGCGTCGACGGCGGCGTGGCTACGCCACCGGCTACGGCTCTCACCCGGGGCGGCCCGGCTGCTGGTCGGCGACGCGCACCGGCTGGATGCCGGACCGGCGGCGGTGCGCGAGGCGGTCGCCGCCGGGGCGGTGAGCGGGGAGCAGGCCCGGGTCATCGCCACGGCGGTGGAGACGGTGCACCGGGAGGCGGGTGCGGCGGCGGCGGACAAGGCCGTCGGGCTGCTGCTGGACTGGGCCGGCCAGTTCGACCC
>DASVMV010000443.1:0-9893 GCA_036384155.1 Micromonosporaceae bacterium | reverse complement strand
CGGACGGCCGGCTCCGGCGGGCGGTCTGGGCGAGGATCTCGGGTGTCGGTCTGGTCATCATTGTCGGACCTTCGGCTCGCTGGGAAAGCTCTACAGGGACCGTGCGGACCCTCGGCCAACAAAAAAGCCCTCGTGCAGATGCACGGGGCCAGCGCACTCTCGATGGAGAGAGTGCGCTCAGGTAAGTACTCGGGCGAAGCTGGACTCAACCACGGGCTAAGCCTGACGCATCTCACGCGCTGAGTCAACCAGTCCCACATGGTGAGCACCGGTCGGCGTCTCCGATCCGCTGGGCCGGCGGGCGGCGGGAGCTGCCGGAGGCCACGGCGGATGGGGCGGTAACGGGCTGGCCGGTAACGGGCTGGCCGGTAACGGGCTGGCCGTCCGGGCGAACCGCTGAGCCGGGACCGCCCGAGCCGGGGCCGCCGCCTCGATCATCGCCTCGAAGTGCTCGGCCGGCACCGGGTAGCCGAAGAGCTGGCCCTGCCCGAAGCGGCAACCGGCCCTGGTCACCGCCATGAGCTCGGCCTGGTTCGACACACCCTCCGCGATCACCTCGAGCCCGAGCTGATGGCCGAGCCGCACCACCACGTCCACCATCGGTGCCGACCCGCCACCGTTGACCGCCCATGCGTCCTCGGACACCGCGACCAGGCTTTGATCGATCTTCAACAGGTCGATCGGCAACCGGCGGAGCTGACCGAGCGACGAGTAGCCGGCGCCGAAGTCGTCCAACGCGATGCGCAATCCCAGCGACTGGAGCGCGCACAGCCGCCGGCTCATCTCGTCGACGTTGGTGGCCACCGCGTGCTCGGTGACCTCGAGCACCAGCCGCTGCGGCGGAACGTAGTGCGCGCGAAGTGCCTCGTCCACCCGGGTCCCGTACGCCGGGGCGTCCAGCTCCAGCGGCGACACGTTGACCGACAGCCACAGGTCGTGGCCGGCGCCGAACCACAGCGAAAGCTGGCGACAGGCCTCGTGCAGCACAAAGGCACCGAGGTCGGCGATCATCCCGCACTCCTCGGCCAAGGGGATGAACTCGTCGGGTCCCACCGCGCCGAGCCGGGGGTGCTGCCAGCGCAGCAGGGCCTCCGCGCCGACCGGCCGGGCCGAGGGAACCGCGACCACCGGCTGGTACGCCAGGTGCAACTCGCCCCGATCGATGGCACCGCGCAATTCCTGCTCCAGCGTCGCCCGCCGCCGGATCCGGCGGTCGTACCCGCGGTCGTACTGCTCCACCCGGTTCTTCCCGGCCTGCTTGGCGGCGCGCAGCGCGAGGTCGGCGTTGCGCAACAGCCCCTGAATGCTGTCGGCGCTCCCGCAACTGGCCAGGCCGATGCTGGCCGACAGCACGAGCGGACCGGTGGTCAACCGGTACGGTCGGCTCAGCACGTCACGTAGCCGCTCGGCGGCGGCAATGGCCTCCGGCAGGCCGGACCACATGAGAACGGCGAACTCGTCCCCGCCCAGCCGGGCTGCCACGTCGCCGGCCCGCAGGTTGTGCCGCAGCCGCCGCGCGATATCGGCCAGCACGGCGTCACCGACGTCGTGCCCCCGGGTGTCGTTGACCTGTTTGAACCCGTCCATGTCGACGGCCAGCAGGACACATGTCGATCCTGGCCGGCCCCACCCGAGCGCCCGCAGCAGGCCGCGGCGGTTGGCCAGGCCGGTCAGCGGATCGGTGTGCGCGAGCTCGCGGAAGTGCGCCTCACGGTGGCTCAGCGTCTCGGCATAGCCGCTGGCGTCCATCAGCGTCAGGTACTGCCGGGTCACCATGGCGAACCCGGCCACCATCCACGCGGCCGTTCCGCTCACCGAGATGGAGCCGTCGGCATTCAGGTGGTAGGCCGCGGAAAGGGCCACGGCAACCATGGGTACGAACGCGTAACCGGCGCCGCGCCGGACGACATCGGCACCGGGGTCCGCCGGCCGGTCGGCGAGCCGGGTGGCCGACGTGAGGATGACCAGGCCGGTCGGCAGCACCACCGCGCTCGGCACCGCCAACACCGGACCGACCTGACAGATCCCGGCGGCCAGGCCCAGTCCGCAGAGGGCGATCAGGCTGGTCCCATTGCCGACGAGGAGGGCGCCGCGGCGGGGCCGGGTCGCCCGCAGCGCGACCACGAAGGTGAGGCCAATGGCGCCAGCGGCGGTGGCGGAAGCGACCAGCAGCGCCGGGCAGGCCCGCGGCGTCGCGGCTCCGAGCAGGTGAGTGGGCTCGGAGAGCAGCACCCACCCGACGAACCAGAGCGCCGCACCGGTCGCCACACCGTCGAGGACCAGTCGCGACGCGGCGCCCGCGGTGGGTGCGACGCCCGGAAACCGGAGCAGTCCCCAGCACAGGACCAAGGCGGTCAATGCCGTAACAGCCGCGACGACCGTGGCGATCATGGTTCGCTGGGGTTGATCGTGGCTGTCGTGCCCGGCGTGTAGGACGATGCCGAACATGCCGATGGCCAGACCCAGGGCTGCCAGTCCGGCGCCGGCCAGCAGCAGTTGACGGACCCCTCCAGCGGCCCGGTCGCCTTCTTGCACGGGATCACTCTGCCGGATCTGGGGCACGGCCGTGGGCGCGGGCGGACAATCGTCAGGGACCGCACGAACCGGCAGTTCGGACGCCCGGTATCCCGGCTGGTGGACCGCCGGGACCGCGAGGCCGCCGTCCCCAGCCCGGCGGTGCCACACTGGCCGCATGCCCGAGCTGCGGTCGAAGACCTCTACGCACGGCCGGACCATGGCCGGTGCCCGCGCCCTGTGGCGGGCCACCGGAATGTCCGACGGCGACTTCGGCAAACCGATCGTCGCCATCGCCAACAGTTTCACCCAGTTCGTACCCGGCCACGTGCACCTCAAGGACCTCGGCGGCCTGGTCGCCGCCGCGGTGGCCGAGGCCGGCGGCGTCGGCCGCGAGTTCAACACGATCGCCGTCGACGACGGCATCGCGATGGGCCACGGCGGCATGCTCTACTCGCTACCCAGCCGCGAGCTCATCGCCGACGCCGTCGAGTACATGGTCAACGCGCACTGCGCCGATGCGCTGGTCTGCATCTCCAACTGCGACAAGATCACACCGGGCATGCTGCTGGCGGCGCTGCGGCTCAACATCCCGACCGTGTTCGTCTCCGGCGGCCCGATGGAGGCCGGCAAGATTGCCGGCGGCGCGGCGAACGGCGTGGTCCACGTCCAGCCGGGTGCGGCCAGCGAGACCCGCCGGATTGACCTGATCGACGCCATGGTCGCCGCCTCCGACGAAGGGGTGACGGACGACCGGCTCGACGCCATCGAGCGGGCCGCCTGCCCGACCTGCGGCTCCTGCTCGGGCATGTTCACCGCGAACTCGATGAACTGTCTCACCGAGGCCATCGGCCTCGCCCTACCCGGCAACGGGTCCACGTTGGCCACCCATGTGGCCCGCCGGTCGCTCTTCGAAAAGGCCGGTCACACGGTCGTGCAGATCGCCAAGCGGTGGTACGACGCCGAGGATGCCTCCGTGCTCCCCCGGTCGGTCGCCTCCCGCGCCGCGTTCGAGAACGCGGTCGGCCTTGACGTCGCGATGGGCGGGTCCACCAACACGGTCCTGCACCTGCTCGCCGCCGCCCGCGAGGCCGAACTCGACTTCACCGTCGCCGACATCGACGAGATCTCCCGGCGGGTGCCCTGCCTGGCGAAGGTGGCGCCGAACTCGCCGACGTACCACATGGAGGACGTGCACCGGGCCGGCGGGATTCCGGCGATCCTCGGCGAGCTGGACCGGGCCGGCGCACTTCATCGGGGCGTGCACGCGGTGCATTCCCCTTCACTGCGGCAATGGTTGGCCGACTGGGACATCCGGGGCGGGTCGGCGCGTCCCGAGGCGGTCGAGCTGTTCTCCGCCGCACCCGGCGGGGTCCGCACCACCGAGCCGTTCTCCACGGCCAACCGCTGGTCGTCACTGGACCTGGACCCGGCGGCCGGCTGCATCCGCGACCGGGAGCACGCGTACTCGGCCGACGGCGGGCTGGCCATCCTGTACGGCAACCTGGCCCCGGACGGCTGCGTGGTCAAGACCGCCGGGGTGCCGGCCGAGTGCCTCACCTTCCGCGGCCCGGCGCGGGTGTTCGAGTCTCAGGAGGCGGCCGTGGAGGCGATCCTGGGTCGGCGGATCGGCGCCGGCGACGTGGTGGTGATCCGGTACGAGGGGCCGCGGGGCGGGCCGGGCATGCAGGAGATGCTCTACCCCACCTCGTTCCTGAAGGGACGCGGCCTGGGCCGGGCCTGCGCACTGCTCACCGACGGCCGGTTCTCCGGCGGCACGTCCGGTCTCTCGGTCGGCCACGTCTCTCCCGAGGCGGCGGCCGGCGGTCTCATCGCGCTGGTCGAAGACGGCGACGAGATCGTCTTCGACATCCCGGCGCGCACCATCCAGCTCGACGTAACCGACGACGAGCTGCAGCGGCGCCGGATCGGCCAGGAGAAGCGCGACCGGCCCTACACGCCGGTCGACCGGGTACGCCCGGTGTCAGCGGCGCTGCGCGCGTACGCCGCCATGGCCACCTCGGCCAGCGACGGCGCCTACCGGCGGGTGCCGGAGTAGCCATACCGCCGGACGGAGCGCATCGACCGGGGCCTACCGGGCTACGATCGGCGCGTCAGGGCACCGACGCGGCGGCCAGGAGGATGCTCGTGCACACCCCACCCATTTCGAGCCTGCAGGCCACCGATCCCGACCTCGCCACCCTGATCGAGGGCGAGGCGCAGCGGCAGCACGACAAGCTGCGACTGATCGCGTCGGAGAACTACGTGTCGGAGGCGGTCCTCGAGGCCAGCGGCACGGTGCTGACCAACAAGTACTCCGAGGGCTACGCCGGCCGCCGCTACTACGAGGGTCAGCAATTCATCGACCGGATCGAGACCCTGGCCGTCGAGCGCGCGAAGGCGCTCTTCGGCGTCGACCACGCCAACGTCCAGCCGTACTCCGGCTCGCCGGCGAACCTCGCGGTCTATCTGGCGTTCCTCGCACCGGGCGACAAGGTCATGGGGATGTCGCTGCCGATGGGCGGTCACCTCACCCACGGCTGGTCGGTTTCGGCGACCGGCAAGTGGTTCACGCCGGTGCGCTACAACGTGTCGCGGGACACCGGCCGCGTCGACCTCGGCGAGGTACGCGACCTGGCCCGCCGCGAGCGCCCGAAGGTCATCTTCTGCGGCGGCACGGCGGTGCCGCGCATCATCGACTTTCCGGGCTTCGCCGAGATCGCCCATGAGATCGGTGCGGTCCTGGTCGCCGACATCGCGCACATCGCCGGCCTCGTCGCCGGCGGGGCGCACCCCTCACCGGTGGGCCACGCGGACGTGATCACCACCACCACGCACAAGACGCTCCGGGGTCCGCGCGGGGCGATGATCATGTGTACGGCCGAGCACGCCGCCGCCATCGACAAGGCCGTCTTCCCCGGCCTGCAGGGCGGCCCGCACAACCACACCACGGCCGGCATCGCGGTCGCGCTGGGCGAGGCCGCCGGCGAGGACTTCCGGCGGTACGCGCACCAGGTCGTGGCCAACGCCAAGGCGCTGGCCGCGGCGCTCGTGGATCGCGGCTTCGACCTGTCGTCGGGTGGCACCGACAACCATCTGATTCTCGCCGACCTCAGCAGCAAGGGCATCGGCGGCAAGCCCGCAGCCCAGGCGCTCGACCGGGCCGGTATCGAGCTCAACTACAACACCGTGCCGTACGACACCCGCAAGCCGTTCGACCCGTCCGGCATCCGGCTCGGCACTGCGGCGCTGACCACGCGCGGGCTGACCGAGGAACACATGCCGCGGGTCGCGGCGTGGATCGACGAGGCGGTATCGGCCGCGCTCAAGGACGACGAGGCGGCACTCGACCGGATCGCCGGCGAGGTGCGCGATCTGATGGATGCCTTCCCGATGCCCGGCTTCCGCCGCGGCTGACGGCGCGTCAATCAGTCGCGGCGGCTGTCTGGCCGGCACGGGACGATCGGCCGACAGCGCGCTATCTTGGGCAGCCCTTGCCGCTGCGGCCGCGCATTCGGTTGCGCCTGCCCAGCTAGCCACGAAGGAGATGGTTTGTCGACCGCGTCCCGTGCCGCACAGGACCAGCCCACCGACGACGTCAGCACCGAACAGACCCGCCTTTCGTCGCTCTACCGACGGCTGGACGACCTGCGCGAGCGGGCGGCGGACCGGCTGGCCGCCGCATTGCCGGAGATTGGCGGCACGCCGCAGGCGCAGTCGGAGCGCGACAGCCGGATCCAGCTGTACTCCGAGCAGTTGGCGCAACTCGACGCCGTGGAGGAAGGCCTCTGTTTCGGCCGGCTGGACCTCGACGACGGTGCGCGCCGGTACATCGGGCGCATCGGCCTCTTCGACGAGCGGGACCACTACCAGCCGCTGCTGATCGACTGGCGCGCCCCCGCGGCCCGTCCCTTCTATCTCGCCACCACTGTCGCCCCCGACGGGGTTCGGCGGCGCCGCCACATCCGAACGAAGTTGCGCGAGGTGGTGGGCCTCGACGACGAGGTGCTCGACCTCAGCGCCGCGTCCAGCGATGGCCCCGCGACGCTGACCAACGAGGCGGCGCTGCTCGCCGCATTGACGGCCGACCGGACCGGCCGGATGGGCGACATCGTCGAGACGATCCAGGCCGAGCAGGACCGGATCATCCGCGCGCCGCTCGAAGGCGTGCTGGTCGTCCAGGGTGGACCGGGCACCGGCAAGACGGCCGTTGCTCTCCACCGCGCGGCGTATCTGCTCTACACCCACCGGGAGCTGCTGGCCTCGCGCGGGGTACTGGTCGTCGGCCCGAACGCCACCTTCCTGCGCTACATCTCGCAGGTGCTGCCCTCGCTCGCCGAGACCGGCGTGCTGCTGGCCACCCTCGGCGACCTGTATCCCGGCGTCGCCGCCCACCACCCAGAACCGCCTCAGGCAGCGGAAGTCAAGGGCCGGCCGGAGATGCTGCGGGTGCTTGCGGCGGCGATCGAGGACCGGCAGCGGGTGCCGGACGACGACGTCGAGATCGCGATCGACCGGGCAACGGTGCGGCACGACACGCTGCGGCTGGACCGGTCGACCTGCCTCACCGCGCGGGAGCGGGCACGTCGGTCCGGCCGGCCGCACAACGCGGCGCGGCAGATCTTCGAGACCGAGGTGATCCATGCCCTTGCCGGTCAGCTCGCGGACCGGATCGGCACCGACCCGTTCGCCTTCGACCCCCTCGGGGGCGACGACGCCCCGGGCGACGAGCAGGTGCTCGACGAGGCGGAGCTCGCCGAGATCCGGCGCGAGCTGCGCGCCGAACCCGAGATCGCGGCCGCGCTGAACCGCTTGTGGCCGATCCTGACGCCGCAAGAGCTCCTGTCCGACCTGTTCGCCTCGGCGGAGCGCCTCGCGATGGCGGCGCCGCAGCTGTCCAGGGCCGAGCGGGACCTGCTGCTTCGGGACCCGGGCACCGGCTGGACCCCGGCCGACGTGCCGCTGCTCGACGAGGCGCACGAACTGCTCGGCGCGCCCGTCGACCCGGTGGCGGCGGCGCGGGCGGAGCGCGAGCAACGCCAGCGGCTCGAGTACGCGCGCGGCGCCCTCGACATCGCGCTCGGTTCGCGGTCGATCGACACCGAAGACGAGGTGGACCCGGAGGTGCTGTCGGCCCTCGATGTCATCGACGCCGAGCGGCTGGCGCACCGGCACGGCGAACGAGCGCACCTGACCACTGCGCAGCGGGCGGCTGCCGACCGTGCCTGGGCCTTCGGACACATCATCGTGGATGAGGCGCAGGAGTTGTCTCCGCTCGCCTGGCGCCTGCTCATGCGGCGCAGCCCGAGCCGCTCGATGACGGTCGTCGGCGACCTGGCGCAGCTGGGCCAGCTGGGCGGCGCTTCGTCGTGGGTGGACGTGTTCGAGCCGTACGTGGGTGGCCGGTGGCGGCTGGCGGAGCTGACCGTCAGCTACCGGACCCCCGCCGAGATCCTGGAGCTCGCCACGCCGGTGCTTGCCCGCATCGATCCGGCGCTCACGCCGCCGCGAGCCGTTCGGCGCACGGGCGTGACGCCGTGGCGCCTGACCGCCGACCGGGCCGGCCTCGGCGACCGGCTGGTGGACCTCGTACGGCAGGAGACCGACCGGGTCGGCGAGGGGCGCGTCGGCGTGATCGTGCCGGCCGGCCGGCTCACCGAGCTGGGCAGCGCTGTCACCGCGGCACTGCCGGAGGCCTCCGTCGGCGACCGCCCCGACCTGGAGAGCCCGGTAGTCGTCCTGACCGTCGCCCAGGCCAAGGGGCTGGAGTTCGACGCCGTGCTGGTCATCGACGCGCAGGGCATCGTGGCCGAGTCGCCACGCGGCGACAACGACCTGTACGTGGCGCTCACTCGAGCCACCCGACGCCTCGGTGTGCTCGACGTGCTATGACGCTCGTCACCCTTCCCGTGGGGCGCCGTCGGTACGGCGACCAGCGCAGCCGGCGCAGCGGCGACCAGCGCAGCCGGCGTAGTGGCGACCAGCGCAGCCGGCGCAGCGGCAGGTGGAACAATCGGGTCGTGAGCAGAACCGACACCCTCCGCTTCCGGCGCTCCGGTGCGCTGATCTTCGCCGCTGTCATCGGCTTCATCTGCGTCCTGCCGGTGGTGTTCGGGCCGGACCTTTCGGGCGATCTGCACCCGGTGCCGGCGGCGACGAACCCGGACGGCGCGGGCACGGCCACCGTGCGGTGGTTTCTCACGCCGGTCCTGCTGATCCCGATCGCCTTCGCGATCTGGGCATGGCGCAGCGGCACCGACGCCGACCGGGACGGGATCCGGATCCGGGCGTTGCTCGGGCAGCGGCACATCGGCTGGTCGCAGATCAGCGAACTGGGCGCCGACCGGCGTGACCGGGCGGAGGTCCGGCTCATCGACGGCCGCACGGTACAACTGCCGGCGGTGACCCGCGCCGACCTGCCCCGCCTGGTCGAAGCCAGCGGGCAGAAGGTGCAGACCTAGTAGCCGTCGACCACCTGGTTGATCAACGGCTCGCCCGCCGCGAAGCGCCGGACCTGCTGCCCGGCGAGCTGGTACGCCCGCGGCAGCAGTCCCCGCACCGAACCCGCGACGTGCGGGGTCAGCAGGACGTTGGGTCGCTCCCACAAGGGGTGGTCGACGGGCAGTGGTTCCGGGTCGGTGACGTCGAGCGCCGCGCCGATGCGGCCAGTGGAGACCTCCGCGACCAGCGCATCGGTGTCGACCACCGGGCCACGGGCGGCGTTGACCAATAAGGCCCCATCCGGCATCGCGGCGAGGAAGGCCGCGTCCACCAGCCCGCGGGTCTGGCCGGTGAGCGGCACGATCAGCACCACCACGTCGGCCACGGGCAGAAGGCCCGGCAGCTCGGCCACCCCGTGTACCCCCTCGGCCGGGCGCGCCGTGCGGGCAACCTGGGTCACCGCCACCTCGAACGGCGCCAGCCGGGCGTGCAGCGCCGCGCCGATCGAACCCGCGCCCACGATCAGGACCCGCTTGCCGGCCAGCTCATCGGTGGGGGCGAAATCGGCGTACGCCCACTCCCGCCGCGCCTGCGCCCGCGCGAAACCCGGGAACTCGCGCAGGTAGGACAGCATTGCCGCGACCACCCACTCGGCGGTGGACGAGTCGTGCACCCCCCGGGCGTCGCAGAGCGTCACGGGCTCGGGCAGCCGGCCGACCCAGGTGTCGGCTCCCGCCGAGAGCAGCTGCACCACCCGCAGCTCGGGCATCGCCGCGGCCAGGGTGACCGACTCGGCCTGGGCCAGGAAGGGCGGCACCCAGAACCGGACGCCGGCGGGATCGGACGGTAGCCGGTCGGGCGCCGGGGCTACCTCCACGGTCGAACCGGCTGGGAGGTCGCCCATCAGCGCGCGCCCCTCTTCGTGCGGGATCCACACC